>DATBKR010000661.1:0-14179 GCA_036555805.1 Hyphomicrobiaceae bacterium
GGTCAGCGCGGCAGAAAACGCTGATCAGGCCGACCGGGCGCCCGCCTCCTCCCCCGTCGGGACGCTCGCAACGCTGATCGGGTCTCGTCCCGTCTGGGCACGCGGCGCTCGACACCGGGCGTTCCCTCCCGGCGCCGCACGCGCGCCACTCCCGAATGCCGCCTGGGAGTGGCGCACTTTCCTGGCGATGGCTAGATTCGGCCGGTGAACCGCTTGCGGCGCCCCACCGACCCGTCATGAACTCCCTGCTGTTCGTCTACGGCACCCTGCTATCGGGCATCCGCCATGCCATGGGCGCCCGACTGCGCGGCGAGGCGCGCCTCGTCGGGGCGGCGACCATCCAGGGTCGGCTCTATAGCCTGGGCCGCTATCCGGGACTGGTCGAGGGCACGGACGGGCAGTACGCCGTCCACGGCGAGGTCTACGACCTCAGCGTCCCGGCCGCGTCGCTGCGGTGGTTGGACGCCTATGAGGGTATCGTGCCGGGCCGGCCCGACACGAGCCCCTATAAGCGCGTCGAGCGGCCCATACGCCTGGTATCCGGCGAGGCGGTCACAGCCTGGGTCTATCTCTACCGCAAGAGCGTAAGGATGCGCCTGGAGGTGCTGGGCGGGCGCTGGGTGCCGCCGCAGATTTGACCGTGCCGCCGCTGGCGGCTTGCTTTCGCCCCGGGCGGCGTCAGAATTCGCCCCATAAAAGGGCCGACCGCGATCCAACAGGCCAAGCGGTGGCGAGATTCCGGAGGCGTTCCCATGCCCAGCACACCGAGCCGCAACTCCAGCCGCTACGCCGAGGTGTACGCCCACTGTCAGCGCGATCCCGAAGGCTTCTGGGCCGAGGCGGCGCGGGCCATCGACTGGTACAGGCCCTGGGACAAGGTGTTCGACCCCTACGCCGGCCAGTACGGGCGCTGGTTCTCGGGCGCGGAGTGCAACACCGCCTTCAACTGCGTCGACCGCCATGTCGAGCGCGGCCTGGCCGGGCAGAAGGCCCTCGTCTACGACAGCCCCGTCACCGACACGCAGCGCAGCTTCACCTACGCCGAGCTGCGCGACGAGGTGGCGACGCTGGGCGCGGTCCTGCAGGATCTCGGCGTTCGGAAGGGCGACCGCGTCGTCATCTACATGCCGATGATCCCTGAAGCGGTGATCGCGATGCTCGCCTGTGCCCGCATCGGCGCCATTCATTCCGTGGTGTTCGGAGGGTTCGCCGCGCCGGAGCTCGCCACCCGCATCGAAGACGCCAAGCCGGTGGCGGTGCTCTCCGCCTCGTGCGGGGTCGAGCCGGGCCGCGTCGTCCCGTACAAGCCGCTGCTCGATGCCGCCATTGGCCTCTCCGGGCACAAGCCGTCGGCGGTGCTGATGCTGCAGCGGCCGATGGCGCCGGCCGAAATGACCGCGGGGCGCGATCACGACTGGGCCTCCGCTATCGCCGATGCCAAGCAGCACGGACGGCGCGCCGGCTGCGTCTCCGTCAGGGCCACCGACCCCCTCTACATCCTCTACACCTCCGGCACCACCGGCCAGCCCAAGGGCGTGGTGCGCGACAACGGCGGGCACATGGTGGCCCTGGCCTGGACCATGAAGAACCACTATGGGGTCGACCCCGGCGAAGTGTTCTGGGCCGCCTCCGATGTGGGCTGGGTGGTAGGCCACTCCTACATCTGCTACGCGCCGCTGCTGCACGGCTGCACCACCGTCCTCTACGAGGGCAAGCCTGTGGGCACACCGGATGCGGGCGCCTTCTGGCGCGTCATTGCCGAGCACGGCGTCGCCGCGCTCTTCACCGCTCCTACCGCCTTCCGTGCCATCAAGAAGGACGACCCCAAGGGCGAGCACATCGCCCGCTACGATCTCTCCCGCTTCCGCACCCTGTTCCTCGCCGGCGAGCGCGCCGACCCCGAGACCCTGAAGTGGGCCGAGGCCAACCTCAAAGTCTCCGTCTACGACCACTGGTGGCAGACCGAGACCGGCTGGCCGATCTGCGGCAACCCGGTGGGCCTCGGCGCGCTGCCCGTGAAGCACGGCTCACCCACGGTGCCGATGCCGGGCTACGACCTGCAGGTGCTCAACGAGGCCGGCCGGCCGGTTGCGCCCGGCGAGACCGGCACGCTCGCCATCAAGCTGCCGCTGCCGCCCTCGTGCCTGCCGACGCTGTGGGAGAACGACAGTGGCTTCCGCGACAGCTACCTCGCCGAGTTCCCCGGCTATTACACCACCAAGGACGCCGGCCACATCGACGCCGACGGCTACGCCTTCGTCATGGCGCGCACGGACGACGTGATCAACGTCGCCGGCCACCGCCTCTCCACCGGCCAGATGGAAGAGGTGGTGGCGCAGCACAGGGACGTGGGCGAATGCGCCGTGGTGGGCGTTGCCGATCCCATGAAGGGCCAGGTTCCGGCGGGCTTCATCGTGCTCAACGCCGGCGTCAACCGTCCACCCGCCGAGATCGAGAAGGAGGTGGTGCAGCTGGTGCGCGAGGTGATCGGCCCCGTCGCCGCCTTCAAGACGGTGATGACGGTCAAACGCCTGCCCAAGACCCGCTCCGGCAAGATCCTGCGCGGCACCATGCGTCAGATCGCCGACGGCGAGCCCTGGAAGATGCCCGCCACCATCGACGACCCCGCCATCCTCGACGAGATCACCGAGGCGATGCGGGCGCACGGGGTGGCGAAGTAGGCTGGGTCAACCCCGGCGCAAGCCGGCGGCAGACCCAGCACGATCAGACTGCGCCCTTGCCTTGTTGGGCCTCGCTGCCGCTCGACCCAACCTACCGCCGGTACTGCGCCTCGCTCACCTGCTCCAGCCACTCCACGGTCTTGCCGTCGAGGCCCTCCTGGATGGCGATGTGGCTCATGGCGGCGGTGGGGGTGGCGCCGTGCCAGTGCTTCTCTCCGGGCGGGAACCAGACCACGTCGCCGGGCGTGACCTCCTCCACCGGGCCGCCCCAGGTCTGCACCCAGCCGCGCCCCGACGTGACGATCAGCGTCTGGCCCAGCGGGTGCGTGTGCCAGGCGGTGCGGGCGCCCGGCTCGAACGTCACGTGGGCGCCGGCCACACGCGCCGGGGCGGGAGCCTGGAACAGGGGGTCCAGGCGCACCGCGCCGGTGAAATACTCCGCCCGTCCCTTGCCGGACGGCTGGGCGCCGCTATGCTTGATGTGCATATCCGCTCTCCTCGAGTTGCTGCGGCCTCCGTCCGGCGCCGCCAGCCGCAAGCGCGAGTCTTGAACGAGCACCGCACAGGCTGGCCCTCCCAAGCGAGGTTAACCGACCTTTAATTCCTGCGCTCCCACGCTGGGGCCGACCAGTATAACTCCGCCCTGCAGGCAATGGTTTTGAAACCCTCCCGAGCAGGGCGTGTCTCGGGAGTCTGCGCCGGCAGCATATGGCCGAGCCGAGGCCCAACCGGCGGCGGAAGCAGGCTGGTAAGGGGCGATACCACATGGCGGAGCGCGCGCGCAGCGAAACGCTGGGTCGGACTGCGGCGGACAGGCAACAGGCAGCGGCAGCCGCGGTCGGCGTCTCCGCGACCGTGGGCGTTGCCTACTTCCTCGCGGCCGAGTTGGGCCTTGCCCTGCTCAGGACGCCGGACGGCGTCGCCGGGTTCTGGCCGGCCGCAGGCCTCGCCGCGGGCGTTATCGTCGGCCTTGGGCCGGGCGTGCGGGTACCGGTAGCCCTCGGGGTGATGGCCGCCACCGTACTCGCCAACCTGTCCGGCGATCGCGGGCTGCCGGCCTCGTTCGTGTTCGCGGCGTGCAACGCGGGAGAGGCGCTCCTGATCGGGTGGCTGATCGAGCGCCAGCACGGTCCGGACTTCAGCCTCGACTCGCTGCCGCGCGTGCTCGGCTTCTTCCTGGCCGCCGCGATCGCCGCCGCCGCCGCGGGGCTGGGCGCCGTCGCGGGAGATACGCTGTTCCACGCCTTGGGTGCGCCCGCTCCGACGGTCTGGCTGCACTGGTTCGTCGCCGACGCCCTGGGGGTGGTGGCTGTCGCACCGCTGGTGATCGGCATAGCCCGCTCCCTGCAGGAACCGCCGAGGCCCTCCGAGGTCGTGGAAGGCGCCTGTATCCTCACGGTACTGGCGTGTGCGAGCCTGCTCAGTTTGGCCTGGCCGGTGGGCCACTGGTTCACCATCGTACCCTCGGCCTTGCTCCTGCCCCTGCTGGTCTGGCCTGCCGCGCGCTGCCCACCGGTGTTCGCTGCAGCCGCGGTTTTCATCGTTGCCTTCGTCATCATCTGTAGCGTGGCGTTCGGCGTGGGCCGCCTGGGCGATGCCGGCATCCCCCTCCCCGACCGGTTGCTCGCCGCCCAGGCGACGCTGCTCGCCGTCTCGGCGTGCTCGCTCATTATCGCCGCGCTGTTCGCCGAGCGGCGCACCCACGAGGTCGTGCTCAGCGCCAACAACGCGCGGCTGCGCACACAGGAGGAGGCCTTCCGCCGCCTGCTCGGCTCGCTGCCCGCCGCCATCTACACGACCGACACGGCGGGGCGCATCACCTACTGCAACCAGGCCGCGCTGGACCTGTGGGGAAAGCGCCCCCAGGTCGGCAAGGACAGGTGGTCCGATTTCTGGCACCTGCATTACCCCGACGGTACCTCGGTGCCGCTCGACGAGCGCCCTACCCAGATCGTGCTCAACGAAGGCCGCGCCGTGCGCGGCCGTGAGGCCCTGCTTGAGCGGCCCGACGGCACCCTGGTGCCGATCATGCCCTGTCCCGCACCCCTCCTCGACGACCGCGGCACCATCATCGGCGTCGTCAACATGCAGGTCGACCTCACAGAGCGCAAGCGCACCGAGGCGGCGCTGGCGGAGCGCGATGTGTTGCTCGCGCTGGCGGGCAAGGCTGCGCGTGTCGGCGGCTACGCCCTCGACTGCGCCACAGGGATTTTGCGTGTCTCGCCCGGCTGCGCGGCGCTTTACGGCTTGCCCGAGGGTACAACGGAGTGGTCGCGTGCCGATCGCCGCGCATGCGTGCTTGCGGAAGATCTGCCGACGCTCGACGAGCAGTTCGCCCGGACTTGCCTGGAGCAGCGTCGCGAGCACGTCGCGCAATTCCGCATCGTCCGTGCAAACGACGGCGAAGTCCGATGGATTGAGACCCGGAATCTCATTTCATACGAGGAGGGTCGGCCCTCCCGCATTGTCGGCATCGGCATCGATGTCACCGACCGCAAGAAGGCGGAAGCGGAGCTCAAGGAGAGCGAGGCCCGGCTGGCCGATGCGCTCTCGGCAGGTCAGGTGATCGCCTTCGAATGGGACCCCGCCACGCGTCAATCCCGGCGCAGCGCCAACGCCGCCCTCATCCTTGGGGATGATGAACGTGGCGGCGCGGGTTGCTGGCGGTGTGCCACATTCTTTCAGCGGATCCATCCAGATGATCGAGAGGCTTTCAGGACGAGCATACGTCAGCTGAGCGCCGCTGCGCCTTCCTATGCCCTGAGCTTCCGCTTCCGGGGGGCGGATGGCCGGCTGCTCTGGCTGGAGGAGACGGCGAAGGGAGAATTCGATGCCGCGGGGCGCCTGCTGCGCATCAAGGGCCTGACACGAGACATCACCGATCGCAAGAAGGCCGAGCGAACCCTGGCCGAGCGAAACCTCCAACTCGCTCTGGCGGCCAGGGCCGCCCTGGTCGGCAGCTTCTCGTATGACGTCGAAACCGATGAGATTCGTTTTTCGGAGGGTTACGCGGCCATTCACGGGCTTCCCGAGGGAAGCAGCCACACCATGCGCTGCACCTGGCAGGCCGGCGTTCATTCGGAGGACCTCCCGCGTATGGAAGAGCTGCGCAGCCAGGTGTTCCGCGATCGACGCCGCGAGTACGGCGCCGAGTACCGAATTGTCCGCTCGACGGGCGAGATACGGTGGATCGAGGCGCGCTGCTTTGTTTCCTATCACGGCGACGGCCGCCCGGAAAGAATCGTGGGCGTCAACATCGATGTCACGGACCGCAAGCGCGCGGAGGAGCACCAGCGCATGCTGATGGCCGAACTCGACCATCGCGTAAAGAACGTCCTTGCCACCGTCAGCGCCGTCGCCTCGCGCACCCAGGATGCCAGCCGGTCGGGCGCGGACTTCGCGACCAACCTCGCCGGCCGCATCCGGTCCATGGCTGCCACGCACGAGCTGCTGAGCGACGGGCAGTGGAGGGGTGTGTCGCTCGGCGAACTGGTCCGGCGCGAACTCGCGCCCTACCTGACCGGCAACAACACCGATCTCGGCGGGCCGGACCTGACGCTGCGCCCGGAGGCCGCCCAGGCGCTGTCGATGGTGCTGCACGAGCTGACGACCAACGCCGCCAAGCACGGCGCGCTGTCCACCGACCGGGGCCAAGTGTCCGTGCGCTGGGACCAAACGCGCGCGGGCGTCCGCATGCAGTGGCAGGAAGCCGGGGGGCCGCCGGTGCGGGCCCCCGACAGGTGCGGCTACGGCACCGACGTCATCCGCAATCTCATCCCCTACGAACTGGGCGGCGCTGTCGATCTGTCGTTCGCGCCGGCAGGAGTGCGCTGCGTCCTCACCATCCCGGCAGCCGAACTCGGCGGCGCCGGCCGGCCCCCCGCATCGGCGCCTCCCGCGCGAGCGATGGCGGTCAGCTCAAGTGCGCGAGCTGCTTCTTCTTGACGAGGTCGAAGTCGATCTGGGCGCCGATGCCGGGCACCTGAGGGCAGTGCGCCAGGCCGTCGCGGCCGACCTGTATGTCGTTGACGACGCCGTACTTGTGCGCCTCGTGCGGCAGCAGCACCTCGAAATAGGTGGTGTTCGGAATGGCGCAGGCGAAATGCAGCTGCGCCATGTTGTTGAGCGAGTTGCCGCCGTGGTGCACCTCGTAGGTCATCTGGAACGCCTCGGCCAGGTGCGCGGTCTTCAGCATGGTGGTGAGACCGCCCTTCAGGGGAATGTCGCCGCGCAGGTAGTCGGTGGCGCGCTCCATGAGCCACACGGCGTACGTGCCGATATCCCCGCTGGGGTACTCCGTGGCCATGATGGGGATGTCGAGCTTCTGCTTGAGCTTGGCGTAGGCGTAGATGTCCTCCTCGTTGAGCGGGTCCTCGTACCAGAGAAAGCCCAGCCGCTCGATGGCGCGGCCCACACGCAGGGCCTCGTCGTAGCTGTAGCTCCAGGTGGCATCGAGCATCAGCGGGAAGTCCTCGCCCACCGCCCGGCGCACGGCCTCGCACACCTTGATGTCGTCGGCCGGGTTCTGCGGCGGATGGATCTTGTAGGCCTGCCAGCCGTGCGACTTGAGCTGCGCGGCCTGCCCCGCATACTCCTCGCGACTCCCCAGGATCTGGCTCGAGGCGTACGCGGGGATCGCGGAGCGGTCGCTGCCGAGCAGCCGGAACAGCGGTACGCCCGCGGCCTTGGCGGCGATGTCCCATAAGGCCGTGTCGCACGCCCCGATCGTGCGCAGCCCGGCGATGCGCTGGCGGGCGCGCATGTCGGCGTGCAGGTCCTCGCGCGCCCGCGGGTCGCGCCCCATCAGGACCGGCTTCAAGAACCTGATGAGCGCGCCGGCATCCATCTCCGCCGGATTGTAGGCAGAGCCCAGCAACGCGTGGCCCTCGAGCCCCGCGTCCGTGCTGATGCGCACAAGCCCCAGATTACTCTTGCCCGAAGTGATCTGAGCGCCTTGCGAATACCGTGTCGCGGGAATGTTGTCCCACTCGAACAGCGTGACTTCGACAGCGTCGATCCGCATGGGTGGCCTCGCGCCAGCGGCACAGCGGTCCAACTTTACCGCTGAAGCGATGTTATCGGCAGAGTCGGCGCATGAGAAGCAAAGCGACACCCGCCCATCTGACCGCTCGCGTGCGATACCCGATTAGGGCGCGCCAACGATTGGAAGCGGGCGAACGCGGATGCGGCCTCGCTCAATTACCACGATGCTGCCGCGGGCAAGGGAAGCTTCGACCGCGGCAAGGTTGGCCAATATTAGCGCCGCTTGGCGGTCTGGTCTGTGATTGGCGACGCTCCGGAGCAGAAGCACCGACGGCTGCGTCTCTTTGCTCAGCGCAAGCAAGGTTCCGAAATCCGTATCGGCCGATACCAAAACCCGGCCTTCCTTCTGGGCCAAGGCGAATATGACATCGTCGTCGGCGGCTTGCAGGCCGTAGTCGCGCACGTGCACAGCGTCGTGGCCGTCGTGCCGCAGAGCTTCTGCGACCATGGCCGACAAGGCCGCGTCAACAAGAAACTTCACGGCACAGTCAACGGCAGTTCACGCTCACGTACTGCCTCAGCGGCATACTGCAGGGCTTCATGGATGTCGTCGCGCTCCAGGTCGGGATAAGCGGCCAGGATATCAGGCTCCGTCATGCCGTCGGCTACCATGGCCACCACGGTGGCTACCGGGATACGCAGCCCCCGGATGCACGGCACGCCGCCCATCTGGCTGGCCTTGACCGTGATGCGGGCGAATCTCATGCGTTGAATCTCCGAGTGTGGGCTGCCTTCTCTCAAGCGCAGCCAAGAATAGCGAAATAACCCGCTCGTGGCAAAAAGCGGCGGTTGGTTCAGGCTGGCCCGGCAGCGAGTGACCCAACGTTGTCCGCCTGAAATGTGGGCCTGACTCTACCTCACCCTCTGAGCAGTCCCGCAATCCGACTCACCGCCTCACGGATGTTATCGACCGAGTTGGCATAGGAAAAGCGGATATAGCCTTCGCCGTGGATGCCGAAGCTGGTGCCGGCCACCGTGGCGACACCCGCCTCCTCCAGCATCCGGTTCTGCAGCGTACGGGCGTCCATGCCGGTGCCGGTGATGTTGGGGAAGACGTAGAACGCCCCGCCCGGATCGAGGCACGTGAAGCCCGGCAGCTGGTTCAGGAGCGGCACTATGGTGCGGCGGCGCTCGTCGAAGGCTGCCACCATCTTGTGCACCTCGTCCTGCGGGCCATCAAGCGCGGCGATGCCGGCGTACTGGGTGGGGGCGTTGACGCAGGAATGGCAATTCACTGCCAGCCGGACGACCTTCTCCACCAGCTTCTCAGGCCACACCGAGAACCCGAGGCGCCAGCCGGTCATGGCGTAGGTCTTGGACCAGCCGTCGAGCACGATCAGCCGGTCCTTGATGGCGGGGTAGCGCAGAAAGCTTGTGTGCTCGCGGCCCCCGTAGAGCATCTGGCTGTAGATCTCGTCCGACATCACCGCCACGTCGGGGAACCGCTCCAGGCCGGCCACCAGCTTCTCGATCTCCTCCTTCCTGGCCGCGCCGCCGCAGGGGTTTCCGGGGCTGTTGAGGATGATCAGGCTGGTTCTCGGGGTAATCAGCGACAGCACCTGGTCGGCGGTGAAGCTGAACTCGTTGCCCTCGTTCTGCACGATCGGCACCGGCCTGGCGCCCGTGAACTCGATCATCGAGCGGTAGATGGGAAAGCCGGGGTCGGGATAGAGGATTTCGGCGCCGGGCTGGCCGAAGATCAAAATCGAGAAGAACATGGTGGGCTTGCCGCCCGGCCAGATGACGATGGCGTCGGGGTGGACGTCCACGCCGTGGCGCCGCTTCAGGTCCCGGGAGACGGCCTCGCGCAGCGGCACGATGCCCTGGGCCGGCGTGTAGCCGTGGTGACCGTCGCGCAGGGCCTTGACGGCCGCCTCGACGATATGGCCCGGCGTTTTGAAGTCCGGCTGGCCGATGCCGAGGTTGACGATCGACTTGCCCTGCCGCTGCAGCGCGTCGGCCCGCGCCAGCACCTCGAAGGCCGACTCCGTTCCCAGGCGGTCGAGTGCGGCGACGAGCTTCAGCATGGGGCCTCCCCGGCTTTGTATTGGCGTTTGCCACGTCCCTTGGGCAGTCGTGCGCGCCGCTTTGCCTGGCCGCTCCCCCTCAAGGGCTCCCGCCGTGCCCTCGGACTAAAGGAACGGCTCGCAGTGCGACACGCCGATCATGGACTGCCCATCTCTGCGGCAGGCCCGGCAGGCTCGTCAAACGCTAAACGTCGCGCGCGGGGGCGCAGCAGAGCGCCTTGGCAGCGCCGGGTCGCCGAAAGTCTAACTTGCCAGCCCGTCTGCGCGCGCCCCAATGCCGGATGCACACGGCACGGCGCCAGGGTCGCTGGCGGCGGGCCAGAGGGCGGCCGGGACGGCGCGGATGGCGCTGCGGAATAACGACCGGATCGGCGCCGTCTATCCCGCAGGTGTTTTGTGCGTCGGGCCTGCGCATGAACCATGAAGCCAAAAGGCACATTTTCCTATCGCTGCGGCGCGTGGTATACCGCATGCAACCGACGGCCCTGGATCGTCGCGTCATAACATCTCGGGGAAGCACTTAGGAGGAGGAAAAGCCATGAGCAGCAATCCCAGCCTGGTATCGCGCCGCAAGTTCCTGAGAACCGGGGCTGTGGCGGCCGGCGCGACGGTCGCCGCGCCCGCGGTCGTCAAGGCCCAGGGCCCCATCAGCATGCGGTGGCAGAGCACCTGGCCGTCGAAGGACATCTTCCACGAATACGCCCTCGACTACGCCAAGAAGGTCAACGACATGACCGGCGGCGATCTGAAGATCGAGGTGCTGCCGGCAGGCGCGGTTGTGCCGGCCTTCCAGCTCCTCGATGCGGTCTCGCGCGGCGTGCTCGACGGCGGCCACGGCGTGCTCGTCTACCACTACGGCAAGCAGACCGCGCTGGCCCTGTGGGGGTCGGGCCCCGGCTATGCCATGGACGCCAACATGCTGCTCGCCTGGCACAAGTACGGCGGCGGCAAGGAGCTGCTGACCAAGATCTTCACCGCCATCGGGGCCAACGTGGTCTCGTTCCCCTACGGGCCGATGCCCACCCAGCCGCTCGGCTGGTACAAGAAGCCGGTCACCAGTGCCGACGACTTCAAGGGCCTCAAGTTCCGCACCGTCGGCATCTCGATCGACGTGTTCCAGGGCATGGGCGCAGCGGTGAACGCGCTTCCCGGCGGCGAGATCGTGGCGGCCATGGACCGCGGCCTGATCGATGCGGCGGAGTTCAACAACGCCACATCCGACCGGGTGCTGGGCTTCCCGGACGTGTCGAAGGTCTGCATGCTGCAGAGCTACCATCAGAACGCCGAGCAGATGGAGATCTCGTTCAACAAGACCAAGTTCGATGCCCTTCCCGAGAAGATGCGCGCCATCATCGCGAATGCGGTGGAGGCCGCCTCCGCGGACATGTCCTGGAAGGCCATCGACCGCTACTCGAAGGACTACATCGAGCTCCAGACGCAGCACAACGTGAGGTTCTTCAAGACGCCGGACTCCGTCCTCCAGAGGCAGCTCGAGATCTACGACGAGGTCGTGCGAAACAAGGCATCGACCAACCCCTTGTTCAAGGAGATCGTGGAGTCTCAGCTGGCCTTCGCCCGGCGTGCGGCGCGCTGGGAGCAGGACACGGTGGTCGACCGCAAGATGGTCTTCAACCATTACTTCGGCCCCGGCGCGAAGAGCCCGATCTAACCTGCACTGAGCTGGCAAGGCACCATCCGGCCCCGTACCGAATGGTGCCTTGCCTTGTCTGAGCCCAGCTCACCCTAGCAGTCCCCGCCATGAATGTTCGCTTCCTGCACGCGATCGACGGCATCAGCACCTGGTGCGGCAAAGCCGCAGCCTGGCTGATCATGATCTTGATGACCGTCGTGTGCGTCGAGGTCGTCAAGCGCTACATACTGAATGCGCCGACGGCGTGGATCTTCGATTTCGAGAACATGATCTACGGCACGCTGTTCATGCTCAGCGGCGCCTACACGCTGGCACAGAACGCCCACGTGCGCGGCGACTTTCTCTACAGCTCCATGCGGCCGCGCCTGCAGGCGGCGCTCGACCTCATGCTCTACATCGTGTTCTTCATGCCCGGCATCGCCGCCCTCATCTATTCCGGCTACACCTTCGCCGCAGAGTCGTGGGCGATCGGCGAGCATTCCAACGTGACGGCGAACGGCCCCCCCGTCTTCCAGTTCAAGGCGATGATCCCCGTAGCCGGCGCTCTGGTGATACTGCAGGGCGTGGCCGAGATCGTGCGCTCCGTCATCTGCCTGAAGACCGGAGAATGGCCGAGCCGCCTCAAGGACGTGGCCGAGATCGACGTGGTCGAGGAGCAGCTCGCGCACAGCGAGTACGTCGACGAGGAATCGCGCCGACGCGCCATCGAGAGCGCGCACGAGATCGATGAGGTCGCGCGCCAACGCGGCATGGGGGGAGACCTCAGCAAATGAGCCAGCCAGCGCTCGGCCTGTTGATGCTGTGCCTCATCGTGGTCGTGATCATGATGGGGTTCCCGACGGCATTCACGCTGATGGGTCTCGGCATCGTCTTCGGCTTCATCGCCTACTACGACCCCACGCAGCATTGGACGAACAATCTCGTCTTCGAGCTCATGGTCCAGCGCACCTACGGCGCCATGACCAACGACGTGCTCATCTCCATCCCGCTGTTCGTGCTCATGGGCTACGTGATGGAGCGCGGCGCGCTGGTCGACAAGATGTTCTATTCGATCCAGCTCGCGTTCCGGCGCGTACCGGCGTCGCTCGCGGTGGCTACGCTGATCGTGTGCACGCTCTGGGGCATTGCCAGCGGTCTCGTTGGGGCGGTGGTGGTGCTGATGGGTGTCATCGCCTTCAATCCGATGCTGCGGGCGGGCTATGACGTGCGCCTCGCCGCCGGCGTCATCACCGCGGGCGGCACGCTCGGCATCCTGATCCCGCCATCGGTGATGATCATCGTCTACGCCGCGGTGGCCGGCCAGTCGGTGGTCAAGCTCTATGCGGCTGCGATGTTCCCCGGCTTCTTCCTGGCGTTGCTCTATCTCGTCTACATCGTCGGCTGGGCCATGCTGCAGCCGAAGATCGCGCCGGTGCTTCCCGAGGAGCTTACCCGCGTGCCGGTGCCGCCCTGGATGCGCAAGTTCCAGGCGGCGTACTCCACCAACGTGTTCGTGGGGCTGGCGCGCGCGCTGTTTGCGCCGGGCAAGGCGCGGGCCATCGACATGGGCGGCAGGCGGGTCGGTTACGGCCTGCTGCTCAAGAACTTCGTCGCCTCGCTGATCCCGTTCCTGCTGGTCGCGGGCACCCTCGCGCTCACGTGGTGGTACGTGGTCATCCACCCGCAGGCCGGGGCAGATGGTTCCGTCACAGGGGTACAGCCGCTCGGCCTGCAGCCGCTCGGCTCGCCAGAGCTCGGCCCCAAGGGGCCTTCGCCCGACGAACTGGGGCCGTCGACCGCGTTCTACTGGTGGTTCTCGGGCATCTCGGCGGCCGCGGCGCTGATGCTGCTGAGATACTACCGCAAGCTGGACGCCGACCGCCTGGAGGTCATCAAGCTGCTCGCCTCCTCGGTGATGCCGCTCGGCATCCTCACCGTGGTCGTGCTGGCGGTGATCCTGTTCGGCATCACCACTGCCACGGAATCGGCGGGCGTCGGCGCGCTGGGCGCATTCCTGCTCGCACTCCACGCCAAGACGCTCGACTGGAAGCGCACCAAGGAGGCGGTGTTCCTCACCGCCAAGACCACCGCCATGGTGTGCTGGCTGTTCGTGGGCTCCGCCCTGTTCTCGGGTGTGTTCGCGATCCTGGGCGGGCAGGCGCTGGTGGAGCAGTGGGTGCTGTCGCTCAACATGACGCCGATCCAGTTCATGATCCTGTCGCAGGCCATCATCTTCGTGCTCGGCTGGCCGCTGGAGTGGACCGAGATCATCGTCATCTTCGTGCCGATCTTCCTGCCGCTCCTCAAGCACTTCAACATCGACCCCGTCCTGTGGGGCACGCTGGTGTTCGTGAACCTGCAGGCGGCGTTCCTGTCGCCGCCGGTCGCCATGTCCGCCTTCTACCTCAAGGGCGTGGCGCCCAAGCACGTCACCCTCAACCAGATCTTCGGTGGCATGATGCCCTACATGCTGGTGATCATCCTGTGCATGGCCATCATGTACATCTGGCCCGGCCTGACGCTGTGGCTGCCCAACTACCTCTATGGCCGGTAAGCGATGGACGAGACCGATCTGGTTGCACTGGGCGCAGCCGCGGCGGCCGCCAAGATCGCCTCGGGCGAGTTGACGAGCGCGGACCTGGTCAAGGCCTGCCTCGCCCGTATCGACGCCCTTGAGCCCCAGGTTCAGGCCTGGGCCTTCCTCGACCGCGAGCACACGCTCGATCGGGCGCGCGCTGCGGATGACGCGCGTCGTGAGGGCAGGGGCGTGGGCCCGCTGCACGGGGTGCCGGTGGGCG
>DATBKR010000662.1:0-3431 GCA_036555805.1 Hyphomicrobiaceae bacterium
CCGCCGCGGCGCCGCGCAGGGCTACCGCGATGCCGGTCCGCCGCCCGCGGCCGGGACGTCAGATCCGGGCGGCGACCCGGGAGGCGGCACGCCACCGGGAGGCGCACCGGGATGGGCACGCAGCCTCGCACGGCGCCAGCGGCTGACACAGGCCGGCCTCGTCGCGGCGGGCGCCATGCGCGAGGGCGACCGTCCGACCATGAGCACCGGGCCGGAGCTCAAGGACAAGAGCTGACGGGAGGATCGGCATGACGTTCAAGCGCTCCACCCTGCGCTACGGCGAGACACCCGAGCCGGTCACGCCCTACCAGAAGGCGGCCCAGGTCTGGGACGAGCGCATCGGCTCGGCCCGCGTCCAGGCACACAACTGGCGGCTGATGGCGTTGGGCAGTCTGGGGCTGTCGCTCATCCTCGCTGCGATCCTGCTGTGGGTGGGACGCTCGGGCTCCACCGTGCCCTATATCGTCGAGGTCGATCCGAAGGGCGGCGCGCGCGCGGTCGGGCCTGCACTGGAGACCTACCGCCCCAGCGACGCGCAGATCGCGTTCCACCTCGCGCGTTTCGTCGACAACGTGCGCTCGCTGTCGAGCGATCCCGTCGTCGTGCGGCAGAACTGGCTCAAGGCCTACGACTTTGTCACCGACAAGGCGGCCGTCACGCTCAACGAGTACGCGCGCGAGAACGATCCCTTCGCCAAGGTTGGGCGCGAGACCGTCTCCGTCGAGGTGGCAAGCGTCGTGCGCGCCTCGGAATCGTCCTTCCAGGTGCGATGGGTGGAGCGGACGTTCGAGAGCGGAGCGCTGAAGGACACCAGGCGCCTCACAGGCCTGTTCTCCCTCATCCTGACGCCGCCGCGCACTGTGGAAGCCGTGCGCAAGAACCCCCTCGGCATCTACGTGCACACCTTCAACTGGTCGCAGGACGTGACCACCAATACGGGAGACGGCAAATGAGCGTCAACCGCGGACTCGGGATCACGGTCGCGCTGGCCCTCACCGTTGCCGCCTGCGCGACGACGGTGCGCGTGCCGGAGATCCCCATCCTCGACAACATGCCGTTCAAGGCCGCGATCCGCGAGCCGGACCCGAAGCCGCCCATCAAGATCGTCGAGGTGCCGAAGCCGCTGCCGTTGCCGGGGCAGCTGAAGCCCGTCCCGGAGAAGAAGGACAAAGCGAAGGAGGACAACAAGCAGCCCAAGGAGCGCGTGGCCGACGCGAACGCTGATGCGCGGATCGAGCCCGCCAAGGACGGTTACATCAACGCCATCCAGGTCTACCCCTACACGAAGGGCGCCCTCTATCAGCTCTATGCCGCGCCGGCCCAGGTCACTGATATCGCGCTCGAGCCGGGGGAGAAGCTGGTCTCGGTCTCAGCCGGCGACACGGTGCGCTGGGTGGTCGGCGATACGACCAGCGGCGAGGGCGCGGCGGCACAAGTCCACATCCTCGTGAAGCCGATCGGCGCGGACCTGCAGACCAACCTTGTCATCACCACGGACCGGCGCACCTATCACCTGGAGATGCGCTCCTCCGCGTCGACCTACATGGCGTCGGTGTCGTGGACGTATCCGGCCTCCGAGTTGCTGGCCCTCAAGAAGCAGCGTGCCGAGGCCGATGTAACCGGAGGCGTGGTCGCCGACGTCGGCATCGACATCGAGCAGCTCAAGTTCCGCTACCGCATCGAGGGCGACGCGCCCTGGCGCCCGCTGCGCGTGTTCGACGATGGGGCCAAGGTCTACATCCAGTTCCCCTCCGGTCTCGCCCAGAGCGAGGCACCGCCGCTGTTCGTCATCGGGCCCGACGCCAAGCCGGCGCTCGTCAACTACCGGGTGCGGGGGGCCACCTACATCGTCGACCGCCTGTTCGCCGCCGCCGAGCTGCGTCTGGGGACGGCACCGCAGCGCGTGGTGCGCATCGTCCGCACCGATGCCGTGTGGCGGGAGACCACGCAATGACCGACCGGGAGCAACAGGGGCAACCCAGGCCGGACCCAAAGGTCGCTCCGGAAGGCCTGGAGCTGCGCGCACGGCCGCAGCCGGTCACGCGCATCAACCGCAAGGTGGTGATCGGCGCCGCCGCGGTCCTCTTGTGCCTCATCTCCTTCATTGTGCTCCTGGCGCTGAAGCCGCCCAGCCTGCGTGTCGCCGGCCCCCAGGAGCTCTTCAATGTCGAGCACAAGCCGGTCGCCGACGCGCTCTCCAAGCTGCCGGCCAGCTACGACGGCGTGAAGCCGGAGAAGAAGGCTGACGCCGGCAAGCCGCCTCCCGGGCCGCTGTCGCCGGTGCCAGCGTTGAAGGTGCCGGCAGCCGACCTGCTCACCGACGCCGAGCGCATAGAGCTTGCGCGCCTCGCTCGAATGGCCGGCCAGGCCAGGGAATCGGGCGTGTTCTTCCGGCTGCAGCTCAAGCCCGCACCCAAGGAGTCGAAGGCGGCAGACGTGCGGGTCGATCCGCTCCCGAAACCGGCTCCGGTCGAAACCGACGGCGGGCTCGCCACGGTCTCCGCCCTGCGCGCGGCCGACCGCGCATTGGCGCTTGCCGGGGGAGACGCCGACGTCATCGGCGCCAGCATCAACACCGCAGACCAGACGCGCAAGCTCACCTTCCTCAAGGCCGGCCCGGAGAAAGGCGTCTACAACCAGCACGGGCTGCAGACGCCCATCTCGGCCTACCAGCTGATGGCCGGCACGGTGATCTCGGCAAGCCTGATCACCGGGCTCAACTCGGATCTCCCGGGTTTCGTGATCGCCCAGGTCACCGAACACGTCTACGACACGGTCTCCGGCCGGTTCCTGCTCATCCCGCAGGGCTCGCGGCTCATCGGCAAGTACGACAACATCGTCGCCTTCGGCCAGGAGCGCGCGCTCGTCGTCTGGCAGCGCATCATCCTGCCCGACGGCTCCTCCATTGTGATCGAAAACCTGCCCGCTACCGACACCGGCGGCTACGCCGGCCTTGCCGACCAGGTCGACCTCCACACCTGGAAGCTGCTGAAGGGCGTCGCGCTCGCGACCGTCATGGGCGTCGGCAGCGAGCTCGCGTTCGGCTCTTCCGACAACGACCTCATCAAGGCCCTGCAGCAGTCGACGCAGTCTACGACCAACCGCGCGGGCCAGCGCCTCGTCGAGCGCAACCTCAATGTCCAGCCGACCATCACGGTCCGGCCAGGCTGGCCGCTTCGCGTACTTGTGCACAGGGATTTGGTGATGCGGGCTTACCGTGACACCGCCTCAAAATGATCAATCGATAAGGAGGGAAAGGCAAGCAAGATGCCGATCATTGGAACGTTCTCCGCCGTCAAGGACGGCTACGCCGGCACCATCCGCACGCTCACCATGAGCGTCCGGGTGCGCCTGATCGCCAACGACCGCAAGGACGCCGACGGCGCCCCCGACTTCCGCATTGTTGTGGGCATGACTGAGATCGGCGCCGC
>DATBKR010000663.1:0-1581 GCA_036555805.1 Hyphomicrobiaceae bacterium
ACTCGGCGTTGCCGAGCGCCACGCCAGCGTCTTGGCGTCATAGATGTCCACGACCGGCTCGTCGGCGAATCCCACCGCGACCAGGTCGCCGTCGGGGTGCACCGCCACGGTATAGGGCTGCCGCCCGCCCCTGGTCAGGACCGTGCGGGGTTCGCTCCTGAAGCCGGGAGGATAGCGGCGCAGCTTCCCGTCGTAGGCGACCGTGTACAACGCGCCGCCGGCGTCGAAGGCCACGCCCTTCACGTCCAGCCGCGCGTCCTTCCTTGACTGCAGCACCAGTTGCCAGACCATGCCATCCTGGTCGTCTCTGCGCCAGACCCGCAACCCGTCGGGCGCCCGCAGGGCGGCGGCCAGATAGCGGCCGTCGCGCGACACCGCCAGGCGCTCGATGACGGAGACGCGGCCCAGCCGCGTCAGAATGCGGCCCGTCGCCGTCTGGAAGATGTAGACCCAGTGGTCGCCGCCGGTCCGGTTCCAGCCGCCCACGGCGAGCCACGCGCCGTCGGGGGCCATGGCAACGGCGTTCACTTTGCCGTCGTTGTCGGGCCCGATCGGCGGGCGCAGCGTGGACATGGGGACGAGCTTCCCATCCCGTACGCGCCACAGGCGCACCGACTTGTCCTCGGATCCTGTCGCCAGCAGGGAGCAGTTGGCGCCCGCCGCAATCTGGCGAACGGGCGCGGTGTGCATGCCGGGGTCGACGCGCAGGAACGGCCTTGCCGAGGGCGGGCCGTGGGCGATGGGCTGCGGCTGCTGCGCGCTGGCGGCCAGCGGCGCCAGGAACACTGCCAGAAGGGCAATGCCGGCCGATAGGGTTCGATAGGTCATGGTGGCGATCCCCCGACAGGTTTCAATCCGACAGCCCGTCCCGCGCGGCATGGACGCAGCGGCGCGCCTCAACGCCGCTCCACCCTTGCCGTCTCGAAGCCGCTCAGCCGGGTATAGTGCCCGGTGACCGCAACGGCGCTCTCGACCACGCCGGTGCGCTCGTACTCCGCCGGCACATCGAACGTGAATTCGACGTAGGCGTAGGCCGGCACGACAAACTGGAAGGCGCCTGCCGGTCGCGACTGCGCCAGGTTCGGCTCCAGGGTGACGGTGCGCCCATCGCGCAGGGTCAGGACAAGCCTGACGCTGCGGACGTAGGACATCTCGGGCTCCTCCTCGGCCAGCCGGAAGCGCCGCATCGAGGGGTGCACGCGCACGAGGCTCGTCGCCTCCTTGTCGGGCGTATTCGCCGACTCGATGGTCTTCCCGTGGTTGACCCAGACCCTTTCCGCGGCATCGAATGCGTAGAGATAAGGGCAGGAGCCTTCGACTTCTCTCGGCTGGTGCAGCCGGAGCGCCTGCACGGGCTCGGCGGGATCGGCCTCTTCCGGCTGCTCGGTGCCCTCTTCTTCCTTGCGCTCGTAATTGTCGTCCACGGTTGACAGGACGACCCGGTTCCAGGCCTTGCGATCGACCTCACGCCCTCCTGGCGAAACGAAGAGGCCGGTCAAGCCGATTTCCGGGCCGTAGACGGTCACGGCCTGGGACGGCAGCTCCGGGGCAAGAAACGAGTCGCGCCCGATGGCATAGCCG
>DATBKR010000664.1:0-11624 GCA_036555805.1 Hyphomicrobiaceae bacterium
CGAGCGGCTATGGCGATCCCTGAAGTACGAGTGCGTCTACCTCGAAGCATTCGAGACCGGAACGGAGGCGCGCAAGGGGATCGGGGACTGGATCGAATTTTATTGTGCGCAGCGCCCGCATTCGGCGCTCGCCGGGCTGACACCCGACGAGGCCGACGCGGGCGCTGCGCACAGGTGGCAACTGGCGGCTTGACAGCAATGGAGCCAAGCTTAATCCCGCCGCCGGCTGTCCGACGGTTGGGGGCCACCTCATTGAGCCGGAGCAGCCGGCGAGGTCAGAAAGCTTGAAGTCATGGATACACCCGCGATCGGGCATCGGCGGCATTGGTCCAATCCGACATCGATCGCACGGTCGATCGCCATTCGTCCCCGGCTCTACTACGCAGTCCTGGTTGGGATCGCGGCGCTGTTGCTCCTGCCGCGCAGCTGGCCGGCCGGCATTCGCGGGGCGGTCGTCTGGGATCTGAGTGCGGCGATCTACCTGGCGCTGGCGTTCCGGGTAATGCTGACCTGCACGGCCGAGAGAATTCGCGCCCGCGCGGCGCGCCAAGACGACAGCGGGATGGTGATCCTGATCATCATCCTTCTGGCTATCACGGCAAGCTTCGTCGCCATTGGTGGAGTGCTGGGTGAAGCAAGAACGGCGCCGCACAAGGTGCTCAACCTGGGCCTCGCAGCGATCACGATCATCTTGTCCTGGACCATCACCCAGGTCGTCTTCACGCTGCACTACGCGCATGAGTACTACCGCCCGGGCGGTGGGCCGGGTGCGTTCGCCGAAGGGCTCGACTTCCGCGGAGACCGCAATCCGGACCACTGGGACTTCTTCTATTTCGCAAGCTCGTTCGGAGCGGCGTCCCAGACCTCCGATGTGTCGATCCTGACCAAGCCTTTGCGCCGCCTCGCCACGCTGCACGCCATCATCTCCTTCCTTTTCAACACGGCGGTGTTGGCACTCACCATCAACCTGGCAGCGTCAATGTTCTGATTGTGATGTTCGTTCCACGGCGGTGGCCGTTGGGGGCTCACGCCATGGCGGGTCGACCATTTTTTCGATGACCTGGCCTCCCGACAATGGGTGCCAAGATCGAGCAGACGCTCACCTAATTGGTCTTGCATTGGAAACCGCTGGCTCAAATCGGGCTAGCAGTTCCTCGTTCTGCCGCTTCGCCGCCAGAAGGGCAGTTCGCGCCTTCTGCAATTCTTCCTTATCCATCAAAGTGTCTTGCTGAAGTCTGGCAAGCTGCGCCTCTGTCTCGGCAGTTTTGGCGAGTTTGGTCTCCGCTTCGGCAATCTTGGTCTTGGCAACTGCGGTCTCGGCTTCCGCGCGATCTCTTGCCAGGCGGTGCTCCTGAAGCAGTTCATTGGACGATTTGAGAGCCCGAACAGCCTGGTCTTTTTCCTGGCGGATATCTGCCAACGCTGCTTGTGCGCGTTGCATGCCTTTTCGGAGCTCGACCGCAACGGTGCGCTCTTCAGCCAGTATCGTCTCAACTTTCTTGGAGGCTTCCTCGGCGACCAAGCGGCGGCTGCGCTCGTGCGCCAGCTGTTCGGCAGTTTCCTTTAGACGCGCGGCCATCGGCGCCGATATGGTCTCCTTATTTCTCGAGGCGCTATAGGTATCGAAGTACAACCATCCAGCAGAGACCAGAACGCCTGTTGCCGCTGCGACCCCGATTTCTCGAAGAAGCCGGCTTCGCCTTGCCGGCTTGCGGGCATCGTCTCCGCGGGGCAAAGCGATTCCTGCGCGCGGAAGAGATGGGCTCAACTCAGCTGGTTCGAAAGCGCTGGTAGCCCCATGCGCGATCCCGTAGGTTTGCGTGCCGAAGCTCCACAGATGGCCCTCCAGATCCCGGCATGTGTAGAAACGACCTCCCAGACCGTCGTCTTGTGGCTCGAGTTCGATGGTTGCCCCTGCCGCTTCAGCGTGTGCGCAATGGTCTGCCGCATTCGCGATGGTGAGATAGCAGATCTGGGTGTTTGCGCCCCCGACCGCTTCAGGCTGCACCATGAGATGGTCGAGAATGGAATTGGCGACTGGCCGCACAAGCACGAAGCTGTCGCCAAGCCGCAGCGATACGTACCTGACGTAGCCGCCGAGTTCCTGCGCGCGGTTGTGCTCCTGAAACCCGAATGCCTCGCACAGCCAGCGCGACGCGGCGCCGACATCTCGATATCGCAAGACCGGGGTTATCGCCGTCGCACGCACCATTGCGCTCCGCTGGTAAATCCTTCGGCACGGCTGTAATGGAACCTCATGAAGGCCGCGTCAATGATCCCTGCCGAAAGCCGATCCTGACTTTGCCCCATGGGCTACCGGCGTTCGCGCACCCTTGCGCTAGGCGCAGCGCTGACCTGGACTGCACACGCACCGGCGCAGTCCATGCCCCGACGACGTGGTCGGATGGAGTGCCGCCTCACGGAGGGGCGGTTCGGCTGGGTGGGCGGTCAGCGCGAAGGCCGGGTAGTGGTAAGCCCCGTGAGATGTAATCGTGGCCGGGGCTGGCGGTGGTTGGCCGATTGTCAACGCACTCTAACGGACCGTCCAAGAGGTTATCTGGCAGACGTTCATGCCATACGCTTCAACTCTTCGGCCGTTGGCGAGCACAGCCCTGAAATCGAACATGCATGCGCCGCTGCCATCGTCGATGTTGATCATCACGCTATGGCCAGCAGGCAGGACGGAGCTGCCGAGAATATCTTCTTCCCAGTTGCGGCGGCTCGTGTTCGATGCATAGAAGCTGCTGACGGTGACATTTGTACCGTTGATGACGCGAACTCTCCGGTCTGCTGCGGCAGCGACATCGGGAGTCGACAAAGCAAACGCTAACGTCCCAATAAATAGACTCGTAGCGATGACGCGCGAGATAATAAACATGAGAAGCTCCTAATCAACAATCAACATGAGCTAGAAGCGTAGCAATCGAGCGGCCTGGGGTCGTGGCCACCTAGCGTCGCACTGTCGGAATCGCTGCAACTGTTGCTTCGGCGCAACCAAGTCGGGACGCGGTGCGGCAGGGGACCTGGCTTTTCGTGCCGCCCTCGCTCATGGGGGAACCCTGCACTGACGTGGGTGCGGCTGGGGCGGCCCAGCGCGCAGGTCGGGTAGTGGTAAGTCCTGCGAGATGCAATCAGGGCCGGGGGCGGCGGCGGTGCGCGCGGATCGAGCGGAGCGATCTTCGGGGGATCGATTTTGATTTTTTTGTGCGCGCGATCGATTTCGCAAATGCGCGAAAGAAGAAACGCGAGAAGACTCCGAAGCAAGCCGACGAAGAGCGAGCAGTCTGAGGACGACTGAGTGACGCCGGTCAGTGGCGCTGAGAGGCGATGGTGCTGCTGGGGAGCTTCGTTTTTGGCGCGCTGCAATAGGAGGCACCAGCAAGGCCACCCGCACCGTCGCGGTCGATGCCTGTTGGCATCGGACAGTTCAAGGTGCGGGGGCCAATATCAATCAGGCCGTCTCACGGTGGGGGGCAGGTGAGGCTCAGGTGGTCATTAGGGTAGGGGAGCAGGGGGCAGGGCGTGCGGCGCAAAGCGGGCTGGTACGGGTGATATGGACAAGGCGAACGTGCCTTGCTGCGTGCCTTGCAGCAGGGCAGGGCGTGCCTCACGCGCCTCACGTGCAGGGCAAGGGCCTGGCTAGGGAAGAGGGTGGGAGGTCGGCAGTGGGGGCTCGCGCCAAGAGCGCTCGGCCATATTGACGCACCCCGCCAACCAGATTTGGGTGCCTAAAGAGTGCCTAGAATTTTCTAACGCATTGAAAAATAACGGATGAAAATCGACTTGGAAGGCTGATGCTCTATCCAACTGGGCTGCGGGGACTGTTGGCCCGCTCTGGCGCGCACAGAGACCCGGGTGGACAAAGGGGCTATGGCGCTCCGCGCTCGACACTGCGCGCCGCGTCTGCTGGCCACCCGGAGGCCCGCTCCGCCCTCGCCCGATGAGAGCAGCCTGTAGCACGCGCCGGTAACAGGCTGGAAGACCCCGCCCGCGTGGCGGGACGGAACGACAGAGGTGCGGCATGGAGCGGGATGAGGGCCGACCGCTACCCAGGCCAGGGTCAGGCCGGCCCCCCAAAACGGTGGCACTGCGGGGTATTGTGACCACCGTTTTCCCCGCCACCACTTCGCCACATTGTCACCTTGCAGACAAGCTCCGACCGCAGCCGCATACCGAATAGCATGTGTTCTGTGATAGGGTTGCAACAATCTTTGCACGTTATCCTGTATAGAATCGGACATCCAACTACGAAACCGCCTCGTAAACCGCCGCATCTCACAAAGTTGCCCGCAGCCTGGGGCGCCTCCCGCCGCTGTCCGGCGCGGCCTCAGTGGGTCCAGGCCTGCTTGCGACCGAACCGGAAATTGTCGGAATAGGATTTGCGCACGGCCACCCGCAGCTTCGGCTCAACCAGCCGATAGGCGATCCCCCTGCGCTCGGCGTAGACGATCGCCTCCTCCTTGGTGCTGAAGTGCAGCTGCACCTGGCTGCGCATGTCGCGCGAGCTTGTCCAACCCATCAGGGGGTCGATCTCGCGCGGGGCTTCGGGTTCGTACTCCAGCACCCATTCCTTGGTGCGGGCTGCCCCTGACTGCATGGCGGTCTGCGCAGGCTTGTAGATGCGCGCGATCATGGTGGCTCACAGGCAATGGCCGTGCGGCGGGCTGTCCCGCCCCGACCCAATACAAAACTCACCGAATGCGCTACCGCGCCCGACAGGGCCGGCCGCAGGCGGCTTGGTCGGGGCAGAGGGATTCGAACCCCCGGCCCCCTGCTCCCAAAGCAGGTGCTCTACCAGGCTGAGCTATGCCCCGACGCGTTTTCTTTCAAGGAGTTAGGTCCTCCGCGGCCGCCGCAGTTTTACATGTTCTCCAAAGATTTTACATGTTCGCCTGAGTTGGCGCTTTGTTCCGAGCTCCAGCGATACTGCTTAGCGCCACGGCGGACGCAAGGCAATGCGCGAGGTTGGAAGAGGTTTTGGAAGAGATGCAGACTTCGCATGGTGGGCCATCGGCCGTGGACTCGCGGCGTGGCGCGCCCAACCGGCGGCGATGTTGGCGCGGCCGCGGTTTGAGGAGCGGGGACAGCCACAGGCGAGCGCGCCCGACATTGTGGGTAGGCCAAAGGCCTCCAACGATGTGATGTCTTGCACATTAACCTTGGCTTCCTGTATATTAATTATGCACCGGGAGCTTGCATCAACGATGATCACTGCCGCACAATTGCGTGCTGCGCGCGCACTTCTTGGCATCGATCAGCAGACGCTGGCCGACTTGGCGGGAGTGTCCGTGCCGACCATCCAGCGCATGGAGGCGAGCCAGGGCAACGTGCGCGGGGTGATCGATACGCTGATCAAGGTCGTCGATGCACTGAACGCGGCGGGCATCGAGTTGCTGGGCGACAATGCCAAAAGCGGCGGTGGCGGGCGTGGCGTTCGCTTCAGGGAGCCCGCGGTGGTTGCCCACCACGGCGCCACGGTGTCTCCCCCTCGCGCCAGGAAGGGGCGGGCACTGGTCCGCTCGTGATGCAGGGCGCAGCCGACGAACTGAGTGGCGGGGCACCGCACGCTCGGGGCCGGGAGACGGGGATGCAGGTTGAGATGGCACTGTGGGGCGTGGCCGTCCTGCTGGGTGCGGCCATCGTGGGGGCGCTCGCGCAGCTCGCGAGCGAGGCCGTGCGCCTCGTCTATGGCCTCAGCCTCGCCGCCTGCCTCTGGCTCCTGCTCGCCGGCGGCCAACACCTGCTTTTCGCGGAAGGCGCCGCGGCCAGCGTGCAGCTGCCCGTCGGCCTGCCCTGGACCGGCGCGCACTTCCGCCTCGACGCGCTCTCCGCCTTCTTCCTGGTGGTCGTGAACCTGGGCGGCGCAGGGGCGAGCCTGTTCGGCGTCGGCTACGGCCGGCACGAACCCGCGCCGGGACGCGTGCTGCCGTTCTACCCGGCGTTCCTCGCCGGCATGAACCTGGTCGTCCTCGCCGACGACGCCTTCAGCTTCCTGCTGGCCTGGGAGTTCATGTCGCTGTCGTCGTGGGCGCTGGTGGTGGCGCACCACCACGAGACCGACAGCACCCGCGCGGGCTACATCTACATCCTCATGGCGTCGTTCGGCACGCTGGCCTTCCTGCTGGCCTTCGGTCTGCTGGCGGGCGGCACCGGGGGCTACACCTTCGCCGAGATCCGCGCCGGCACCGGCGTGCTTCCCGCCGTCGTCCTGATCCTCGCCATCGTCGGCGCGGGCTCCAAGGCCGGCCTCGTGCCGCTGCACGTCTGGCTGCCCCTCGCGCACCCGGCAGCGCCGAGCCACGTCTCGGCGCTCATGAGCGGCGTGATGACCAAGGTCGCCGTCTACGGCTTCATCCGCATCGTGTTCGACCTCAACGGTGCGCCGGCATGGTGGTGGAGCCTCGCGGTGATCGCGCTCGCCGCCGTCACCTGCGTCATGGGCGTGCTCAGCGCCCTCATGCAGCACGACCTGAAGCGGCTGCTCGCCTATCACACTGTCGAGAACATCGGCATCGTCTTCCTGGGGCTGGGGCTGGGGCTGGCGTTCTCCGCACACGGCCTCAAGGCGCCGGCCGCGCTGGCGCTCACCGCCGCGCTGTTCCACGTCCTAAACCACTGCCTGTTCAAGAGCCTCCTGTTCTTCGGCTCGGGCGCCATCCTCATCGCCACCGGCGAGCGCGACATGGAGCACCTGGGCGGCCTCATCCACCGCATGCCCTGTACCGCTTTTGCCTTCCTCACCGGCTGCGTCGCCATCTCGGCCCTGCCGCCGCTCAACGGCTTCGTCTCGGAGTGGCTCACATTCCAGGCGATCTTGCTCAGCCCCTCGCTGCCCTCGTGGACCCTGAAGCTGATGGTCCCCGCCGCCGGCGCCATGCTGGCCCTGTCCGCGGCGCTCGCCGCCGCCTGCTTCGTCAAGGCCTTCGGCGTGACCTTCCTGGGGCGCGCCCGCACGCCGGCGGCACACAAGGCGCAGGAGACCGACCGGGCCTCGCTCGCCGCCATGTTCGCCTTCGCCGCGCTGTGCCTTGTGACGGGCATCCTGCCGGGGCTCGTCATCGACGCCCTCGGGCCGGTGGTGGGCGGGCTCACCGGCGCGTCCATGCCGCGGCAGAGCACGCTCTCCTGGCTCTCCATCGTGCCCATCGCCGAGAGCCGCAGCTCCTACAACGGTCTCCTCGTCTTCACCTTCATCACGGTCGCGACGCTTGTCACCGTCGAGGCCGTGCACCGCTACGCCTCGCGCGCGGTGCGGCGCGGCCCGGCCTGGGACTGCGGCTTCCCGGACGGCAGCCCCGCCACGCAGTACACGGCGTCGAGCTTCGCCCAGCCGATCCGGCGCGTTTACGGCACCGTCGTGTTCCAGGCGCGCGAGCGCGTCGACATGCCGGCGCCAGGCGACGCCAGGCCGGCACGCCTCCTTGTCACGTTGCGCGACCTGATCTGGGAGGGCATCTACGCCCCGGTTGCCCGCGCCGTCGGTGTCGTCGGCGACCGCCTCAACCACCTCCAGTTCCTGACCATCAGGCAGTACCTTAGCCTGGTGTTCGTCGCGCTGGTCGGCCTGCTGCTGGCGGTGTCGGCATGGACGTGATCCTGCGCGCCATCGTCGGCCTCTTTCTGCAGGGCGTGCAAATGCTGCTCGTCCTGGCTCTGGCGCCGCTGCTGCTCGGCCTCACGCGCACGGTGAAGGCGCGCATGCTGCGCCGGCGCGGGCCGCCCGTCTTCCAGCCCTACCGCGACCTCCTGAAGCTGATCCGCAAGGAGGTGGTGCTGGCCGAGAACGCCTCCTGGCTGTTCCGCGCGGCCCCCTACATGATCTTCGCCGCCACCTGGGTGGCGGCCGCGCTGGTGCCGACCTTCGCCACCGGGCTCATCTTCGGTTGGGTGGGCGACCTCATCGCCATCATCGCCCTGGTGGGCTCCGCGCGCTTCTTCCTGGCGCTCGCCGGCATGGACATCGGCACGAGCTTCGGCGGCATCGGCTCGAGCCGCGAGATGCTGTTCGCCTCGCTGGCCGAGCCCGCCATGATCATGATCGTGTTCACGGTGGCGCTGGCCGCCGGCTCCACGCAGCTCTCCTCTATCGCCGCCTATGTGCAGGACCACGCCAGCCTGCGCGTATCCCTCGGCATGGCGCTCGTCGCCCTCATCATCGTCGCCGTGGCCGAGAACGCGCGCATTCCGGTCGACAACCCCGCCACCCACCTGGAGCTCACCATGGTGCACGAGGCCATGGCGCTCGAATACTCCGGCCGGCACCTCGCCATGATCGAGCTGGCGGCGGCCGTGAAGCTCCTGCTCTACGTCTCGCTGATCGCCTGCATTTTCTTCCCCTGGGGCATGGCGCCGGCCGGCAGCGGCGCGCTCGCGTACACCGCGGGCGTCACGACTTACCTGGGCAAGGTCCTCGCCGCCGGCTTTCTGCTCGTGCTGTTTGAGACCTCCATTGCCAAGATGCGCGTGTTCCGTGTGCCCCAGTTCCTGGGCGCGGCGCTGATGCTGGGCCTGCTCGGCACGCTGCTCCTGTTCGTGTCGCGGAGCTTCTGACAAGATGAGCGGGCAAGGCTTCGACGTCGCGCACATGCTGGCAGGCGGGCTTGTGCTGGTGAGCTTCCTGCTGCTCTACCAGGACCGAATGTTCGCGCTCCTCAACGTGTTCGCGCTGCACGCCGTCGTGCTGTCCGCCTCGGTGGCGTGGCAGGCCTATATCCAGGAGGCGGAGCACCTCTACGTGCCGGCGGCGATCGCGCTGGTGCTCAAGGCAGTCATCATCCCGGTAGCTCTGCGCCGCGTCGTCATCAAGCTCGGCATCCACCGCAGCATTGAGAACGTCGTCGGCGTCGGCCCCACCATGCTCGCGGGCATGGGCCTCGTCGGCCTGTCCATGGTGGTCATGCTGAAAGCGACCTCGCCGTCGGTCGATGCTCTGGCGCGCGAGGACCTTGCATTCGCCCTTGCCGTGGTGCTGCTCGGGCTGCTCCTGATGGTGATGCGGCGCAATGCCGTGAGCCAGATCGTCGGGTTCATGTCGCTGGAGAACGGCATGATCCTCGCCGCCACCGGCGCCAAGGGCATGCCGCTGGTGGTGGAGATCTCCATCGCCTTCTCGATCCTGATCGCCTTCATCGTTATCGGCGTGTTCCTGTTCCGCATCCGCGAACGCTTCGACAGCGTCGATATCCAGGCGCTCGACGAGTTCCGGGGAGAGCGCCGATGAGCCCGCATGCCTTCGAGCTCGCGCTGGAACCGGTGACGGCGATCCTGGCCATCCCGCTCGTCTCGGCCGCGCTGCTGGCGCTGCTGCCCGGCTACTGGCTCGCCTCGCGCCTCAACGTGCTGGCCGCGCTGGCAACGTTCCTCTGCGCGCTCTCGCTTCTCGTGCAGCGGCCGCAGCCCACGGCCTACCTCTTCATCGACGACCTCAACGTGGTGTTCGTGGTACTCGGCACCTTCGTGGGCTTCACGACGAGTGCCTTCAGCGCCAGCTACATCGCCCACGAGCTGGTGGTCGGCCGCCTCGCCCCGCGTTACCTGCGCTTCTACCACGCCATGTACCAGACGCTGATGTTCGCCATGAACCTCGCGCTGGTGGCCAACAACATCGGGCTGATGTGGGTGGCGGTGGAGCTGGCAACACTCACGACCGTGGCCATGGTGGGCATCTACCGCACGCACGAGGCGCTGGAGGCAGCGTGGAAGTACTTCATTCTCGGCAGCGTCGGCATCGCGCTCGCGCTGTTCGGCACCATCCTCGTGTACATGGCTGCGCGTCCCGTCGTCGGCGAGGGGCACGATGCCATGGTGTGGGTCGCGCTGGTCGCCAAGGCCTCGGGATTCAGCCCGGAGCTGCTCAACGTCGCCTTCATCTTCCTGATGCTGGGTTACGGCACCAAGGTGGGCCTCGCGCCGCTGCACGCCTGGCTTCCCGACGCCCATGCGGAGGGCCCCACGCCGATCTCGGCGGTGCTTTCGGGCCTCCTGCTCAACGTCGCGCTCTATGCCGTGCTGCGGTTCAAGATGCTGCTGGCGGCCAACGCCGCGGCCATCGCGCCCGGCCCGCTGATGGTGGCCATGGGCCTCATCTCCGTGGTGTTCGCGGCGTTCATGTTGTACCGCCGCCGCGACATCAAGCGCTTCTTCGCCTACTCCTCCATCGAGCACATGGGCATCGTCACCTTCGCCTTCGGCATGGGCGGGGCGCTGGCCAACTTCGCCGGGCTCCTGCACATGACCATGCACTCGCTCACCAAGTCGGCGATCTTCTTTGCCGTCGGTCACATCGCCCAGGCCAAGGGCACCCAGCGCCTCGCCGAGATCCGCGGGCTGACGGAAAGCCGCCCCGTGCTGGGCTGGGGTCTGGTGCTCGGCGTGGTCGCCATCGCCGGCTTGCCGCCGATGGGCATCTTCATGAGCGAGTTCCTGATTGTCAGCTCCACGTTCGCGCGTGCGCCCGCCCTCGCCGTCGTGCTGGTGCTGGGCCTGCTGGTGGCGCTCGGCGCGCTGATGCTGCGTCTGAGCGAGGTGGCGTTCGGTGAGCCCACCGGCACCACCGAGCCTGTCAGGGCCTCCTACATACCACTCTACGCACACCTCTCGCTGGTCCTGGCGGCCGGCATTTACCTGCCCGCGCCGCTGGTGGCCTGGTTCCGCGCGGTCGCGCGGCTGCTCGGGTGAGGCGACCATGGCGTGGCTCAAGGAGGCCCTGCAGCACGGCCGGCCCGCCGGCGGCGCGGGTGCGCCCTCGCATGTTGCGGTGGACGAGGTGGGCTGGGTGGCGGCGGGCGAGCGCCTGGCCGCCGGCGAGGGCACGCTGCTGTCGCTGTGGGGCGACACCGGCACTGTCCACCTCGCCGCGCTGGAGGACGCCAGCGTAGGCGTCCTCACCCTCGCCTGTCCCACCGGACGGTTCCCGTCCATCGGCCGCCTGCACCCGCCGGCCATCCGGCTGGAACGCGCCGTGCGCGACCTCTACGGCCTACAGCCCTTCGCCGCGCCGGACACGCGCCGATGGCTCGACCACGGTCGCTGGGGTCTGCGCCAGCCGCTGGGCCGCGCCGACAGCGCCCCCGCCACCGGCGAGGCCTACGCGTTCCGCCTGGCCGAGGGTCCGCCCATGCACCAGATCCCCGTGGGGCCTGTGCACGCCGGCATCATCGAGCCCGGCCACTTCCGCTTCACCGCCAATGGCGAGACCGTGGTGCGGCTGGAGCAGCGGCTGGGCTTCGTCCACAAGGGCATCGATTCGCTGATGGCGGGCGCGCCTCTCGAGCAAGCCGCACGCCTTGCCTCACGCACCTCGGGCGACAGCACTGTTGCTTATGCGCTCGCTTTCGCACAAGCGGTCGAAGCCGCGCTCGACGTGATGGTGCCCCTGCGCGCGCGCTATCTGCGTGCCCTGATGGCGGAGCTCGAGCGCCTCGCCAATCATTTCGGCGACATCGGCGCGATCTGCAACGACGCCTCGTTCTCGATCATGCATGCGCAATGCGGCGTGCTGCGCGAGCGCACGCTGCGCGCCGCCGATGCCTGCTTCGGACACCGCCTGATGATGGACCGCGTGGTGCCGGGCGGCGTCGCGCAAGACCTCGGCGCCAACGGAATGGCGGCCGCGACCGCCCTGC
>DATBKR010000665.1:0-9598 GCA_036555805.1 Hyphomicrobiaceae bacterium
GGTCCTTCGGACCCGATCGGCGCCGGGATGACGTGGTGGAGATGGCAGGCAGCGTTCGCACAACAGGGGAAGGGGTGCCAACCTTAACCGCTCCTTAAGCCGCCCGGCGTAGCTTGCCCCGGCGGGTGGCGGGGGGGCCGCCGCGCGGGGAGTTGCGTTGAGGGAGCCGCGCCGGGCGATGGGCATCTTTGATGCATATCAGGCAGCGCGGGCGCAGGCGGGCGATCCCGGCGGCCAATTCCGACCGCAGCGCCCCCGCAGACGCCGCCCCTTCCGGCCCCTGCGTTTCCTTGCGGCCCTGGTGGTCTATCCCGTCATGGCCGTGGCGTTGGCGCTCGGCGTCGCCTTCTCCTACTACACCAAGACCATCCCCGACCCGCTGGCGCTGCGCCAGAAGGACAAGGCGCCCGTGGTGCGCATCCTCGCCCGCGACGGCTCGGTGCTCGCCGAGCGCGGCGCCGCGCCCTACGTGCCCATCGACCTCCTTCCGCGCCACCTGATCGACGCCGTGCTGGCCATCGAGGACCGTCGGTTCTTCTCGCACTGGGGCGTCGACGTGAGCGGCCTGAGCCGGGCGTTCGTTGCCAACCTGCGGGCCGGCCGCGTCGTGCAGGGCGGCTCCACCATCACCCAGCAGCTCGCCAAGAACATCATCCTCAACTCCGAGCGCACGCTGTCGCGCAAGCTGGAGGAGCTGGTCCTGGCCCTGTGGCTGGAGACGCGGCTGAGCAAGCCCGACATCCTGGAGCTCTATCTCAACCGCGTCTATTTCGGCGCCGGCGTCTACGGCGTCGAGGCGGCCTCGCGCCGCTTCTTCGAGAAGAGCGCGCGCGAGCTGACCCTGGGGGAGGCCGCGGTGCTGGCGGGCCTGCTCAAGGCGCCCTCGCGCTATTCGCCGGCCTGGAACCCGAGCCTGGCGCGCGAGCGCGGGCAGATGGTGCTGGCCAAGATGGTGGAGGCCGGCTTCGTCCCGGCCGCCGACGGCCAGCCCAGCGTGATCGCCGAGGTGCGCTTCGCCGACTGGCAGGTGATGCGCGGGGACACCGGCGTGGAGTACGCGGTGGATGCCGCGCTCGACCGGCTGCCGCTGCTCGTTGCCGGTGGCGACGGCGACATCATCGTCGAGACCACCATCGATGCCAACCTGCAGCGGCGCGCCCAGCAGATCGTGCACAACCTCATCGCCACCGAGGGCGCCGCCGTCGATGCGAGCCAGGCGGCGCTCGTGCTGCTCGACATGGAGGGCGGCATCGCCGTCCTGGTAGGCGGCCAGTCCTACGCCGAGAGTCAGTTCAACCGCGCCCTGCGGGCGCGCCGCCAGCCGGGCTCGGCGTTCAAGCCCTTCATCTACCTGACCGCGCTCGAGAGCGGGCTCACGCCCGAGAGCCTCGTCAGGGACGCGCCCATCGTCCGCAACGGCTGGAGCCCGCGCAACTACGACGGGCGCTACAAGGGCCTCGTCACGCTGCGCGAGGCGCTGGCGCGCTCGCTCAACACGGTGTCGGTGCGTCTCACCTTGAGTGTCGGCGTCGGCAGGGCGGCGGCGACCGCCCACCGGCTGGGCATCGCCTCCGAGCTGCGCAACGATGCCACGCTGGCGCTCGGCACCTCGGAGGTGACGCTCCTGGAGCTGACGGGCGCCTATGGCGCGCTCGCCAGCGGCGGCCGGCTGATCGAGCCGCACATCGTGCGGAGCATCCGCAGCCGCTCGGGAAACGGGCCTGGCCGCGTGCTCTACCAGCGGCCGAGCCCCACGACGGCGATCGTGGTGGCCCCGCAGCACGTCGGCGCGCTCAACGACATGCTGAACGCGGCGCTGGTGTTCGGCACCGGCAAGAACGCCGCCATCCCGCTGCATCCGGCATGCGGCAAGACCGGCACGGCGCAGGATTTCCGCGACGCATGGTTCATCGGCTACACGGCGCACTACGTCGGCGGCGTGTGGGTGGGCAACGACGACCGCCATGCCATGAAGCGCATCACCGGCGGCACGCTGCCCGCCAAGCTCTGGCGTGAGGTCATGCTGCTGGCCCACGAGGGCCTGCCGCCCCTGCCGCTCCCCGGCACCACCCCCACCGTTCCGCTCGCGATGGGGTCAGACCCTGCGGGTCTGAGCCCAGGGCTCCAGCCTGACCGATGAGCCGCAGAAAGAACTGCTGCACGGAGCTGCAGCTTGCGGCATGGGGTCAGACCCGCAGGGTCTGAACCTGCGCTGACCCCATTCCCTATTCCTCGAGCATCTCGCGGCGGAGCATCGGCAGCGTCTGCAGCAGCGCCAGGGTCTTGGCCATGTCGTCGGGGTCGAGCGGCACGAAGCCCAGCGCCAGCAGGTAGCCGTCGGCCCCCAGCGCCGCACTCGAGGTGAACTCCGCACCCAGGCGGCCCAGGCCCCGAGCGGCATCGAGCCGGGCCTTGTTCACGTACAGGTAGAGCTTGCGGGTGCCGGGGTACTTGCCGGCATAGGCGTTCTCCGGGGTCGGCTCGGCGCCGTCCACGGCCACCGCCCGCAACTGCGCCCTGTTGGCTTCGAGGAAGCGGTAGCCGAAGACACCCAGCGCCTCGGGATGAGACGCAAGCTCGCGGGCGATCTCCTCCTCGCTCACGTGCACGATGACGTAGGGGCTGTCATCGCGCATCAGTCGCAGCGCGCCGGGCACGGTGCCGCCCGGCCAGCGCCTGGCGACCGCCGGGTTGCCCAGCGCGCCCTTGTGGAGGAAGAGGTCCTGCAGGGCTTCGCGCCCGTCCGAGAGCCCGGTCAGCACCCGCACGTCGATCCGCGTGTCGGCAAGCGCACGGTCCACGTCGGACCACTTGCGATTGGGATTGGGGGCCAGGCCCCCGGACTCGTCCGGGAGCAGCCTGGCCAGTGCCACGAACATCTGTTGCGATGTGAGCGCCTTGACGCGACCGGCTTTCGCCTGCGCCACAACCAGCATGTCGAGGCCGACGGGGATCTCCACGAGGTCGACGACACCGTTCCGCCGGCATACATCGAACTCGGACTTCCTGAGGCGCCGGGCGACGCTGGCGGCATCCGGATGTTGGGGGCCGCTGCCCGCGCACAGATGCGCGATCCCGAGCGTCGTGCCGGTGTCCTCGACCGTCGGAGCCGGGCCGCCCGCCGCCTTGGCCGCGCGCTGCGCCACCGCCTTGGTGAAGGGTTCGCTCGCGGAGGAGCTGACGATCCACATGTGGTCGCGCGCCGCAGCCGGCTGGACCAATACCATCCATGCAGCCAGGACGGCGGCTGCAAGCACCCAGCGTTTCATCCCTGCCCCCATGTTCTTATTGCCGCCGCCCGCTTCAGGCGCTGCCCGCGCGGTGGCGTTTGCGCCAGTATACGGCCGGCGTCCGCAAATAGAAATCGTGGCGGAGCCTTGTCTGGCTCGCCACGGTCATCATCGGGAGGATGCGATCCGGCCCTCGCCGCAACGACAGCGGATGGGGCCGGCCAGCCGGCGAAGACGGCGACCTGCAGTCGGTCCGGTCAGCGGCTGTAGAACTCGACCACCAGGTTCGGTTCCATCTGGACCGGGAAGGGGACCTCGCCGAGACCGGGCACGCGCACGAGCCTGGCCGTCATCTTGTGGTGGTCGGCCTCGATGTAGTCGGGCACGTCGCGCTCGGTGCTCTTGATGGCCTCCAGGAGCAGCGCCATCTGCCTACCCTTCTCGCCGACCTCGATCAGGTCGCCGACCTTGCAGCGGTAGCTGGCGATGTTGACGCGGCGGCCGTTCACCTTGACGTGGCCGTGGCTGACGAACTGGCGCGCGGCGAACACCGTGGGCACGAACTTGGCGCGGTACACGATGGCATCGAGCCGGCGCTCCAGAAGACCGATCAGGTGCTCGGAGGTGGAGCCCTTGAAGCGGCGGGCCTCCTCGTAGATGCGGCGGAACTGGCGCTCCAGGATATTGCCGTAGTAGCCCTTGAGCTTCTGCTTGGCGCGCAGCTGCTGGCCGAAGTCGGACGGCTTCGACATGCGCCGCTCGCCGTGCTGGCCGGGGCGCGTCTCGCGCTTGTTGAGCGGACTCTTGGCCCGGCCCCACAGCTTCTGGCCCAGGCGGCGGTCGATCTTGTACTTGGCGCGGATGCGCTTGGTCATGGCGTCACTCCAAAGTCGCGGAAAAATGCGAGCAGGTTGCAGTGTGGGAGCACGCCCTCCTTTGCCGCGGACCGCGTCCGGGCCGACAGGCGCGCCGCCTCCCGGTTGGAGGGCGGGTGCCGCAGGCATGCAGGCAGAGCGGACCCAACACGGTCCGCTAGCCGCGCCTTATAGCCGATGGCCGGCGCACGTCAATGCAGCCGATGCGACATGCAGCCGATGAGACCCTGCCCGCTGACGGCCTCGCCTGGTTGGACAGATCCGAGTTGCTGCAGCTATTTCTTCTGCACGCTGGCCGGCTGCGCCGTCTTGGCCTTGGACCCGGCAGGTGACGGGCCGGCGTTGATATAGGCGGCGATCTGCTCCTTCACCTGCTGCCGCTTGGCGTCGGTGCACGGCTCGTGCGGGTTGGTCTTGGCCTCGCGCTGCACCGGCGTCAGGTTACCTCCGCTCTCCACGAACACGATCTTGCCGGTCATGATCATGACCGTGGCCTGGTGCAGCTTCTGGATGAACAGCATCTGCTGGTCGGTGAACTTGTCGGCGCGGTGCCGGGCCATCAGCGTCTGATAGTTGGCCTGCTGCTCCTCACTGAGGTTGCACAGCTGGGCGTGGGCGGAGTAATAGCCCACCTTGACGGCCTCGCGGGCCACCTCGAACGGCAGCTCCACCTCCTTGGGCTTCTTCTTGTCGACCACGATCGTCTTGCCATTCGGCGACGTGAACTTCTCCGGCAGCAGCACCCATGCATACTTCATGAACATGCGCACGGAGTTGTCGCTCGGGTCCTTTTCCTGCGCCAAACCCGGACCGCCTGAGAGCAGCGCAAATATTGCGGCGCACACCAAGCCCGCGCCAACCCTGGCGCCCACCTTGTACATTCGTCGAGCCCCCTTTCATCAGGTCGGCCGCCCGCTGTGCTTGCCTTGTAATTCGGGGCGTCAAGCCTGGACTTTTGGTGTGGCATCGCTCGGGGGAAAACGCGGCATAACTAAGGCGCACGGCCCCGCAACCCTTTCGGATGGGCGAGCGCCTTGACGATTCCCCGCAAGGTGCGGATTTCCTGTTCCGTCGCGCCCGCGCGCACGAACATGGAGCGCAGGTTCTGAACCACGCTGGGGCGCTTGTCGGGTGCCGTGAAGAAGCCGCTGGCGTCGAGCTCGCCTTCGAGGTGCTCGAAGAACGCGATGAGGTCCTCGCGTCCCGCCGGCGGCGAGCCGCGCGTGCGCAGCCCCGGCGCGATCGGCGCCTCGTAGGCGGTGACGCGCCCCAGCGTGCCGCCCCCGGTCTGCTTCATCCACTCGTAGGAGACGAGGAGCACCGCCTGCGCCAGGTTGAGCGAGGCGAAGCTGGGGTTGACGGGGGCCATGACGATGGCATCGGCATTGGCCACCTCGCCCGTCTCCAGGCCGTTGCGCTCGGGCCCGAACACGATGCCGCAGCGCTCGCCCTCGGCGAGGCGCCGGCGCATCTCCGCCACCGCCTGCTCCGGCGTCAGCACCGGCTTGGCGAGGTCGCGCTGGCGCGCGGTGGTGGCGCCCACCCAGTTGAGCCCAGCCAGCGCCGGCTCGAACGCGGGGAAGGCTTCGGCGCCGTCAATGATGAAGTTGGCGCCGGACGCGGCGATGCGCGCCTTCTCGTTGGGCCAGCCGTCGCGCGGGGCGACGAGGCGCAGGTGCTCCAGGCCGAAGTTGGCCATGGCGCGCGCCACCATGCCGATGTTGTCGACGAGCTGCGGACGCACCAGCACGAGCACCGGCGTATCGCCCTGGAGCGGCGGCGCGCCGGTCTGCGCGGCGCGGCGGATGCCGTGGCGCAGCTTGCGCAGTGAGCGGCGGGCCCAGAACCAGTACTCCTCGCCGGCCCAGGTCTTGGCCAGGTGCTCCAGGCTGCGGGCCCGCAACCGGGCCGTACCGGTGCCAGGCAGGCGCAGGGCGGAGCCCTCGAAGGTGATCTCGGCGTGGCTCGCCACGAAATCGTCGAAAGTCCGGAGCCCAAGCTTCTCCGTCCGCAGCCGGCACCCCGGGCACGTCGCGTCGTCCGCCTTGCAGCGCTGCTCGGCGCAATAGGTGAGGACCGGCTCAATCGTCGTGCTGTCGAGCGCCGCCAAGCCCAGCTCCGCGAGAGCGACGCGCAGCGTCTTCTCGTGACACCCGTGCACGACAGCGGCCACAGGCACCTCCGTACCTGCGACCCGCGGCTCTCCCTCCTCGACTGTAACCAGATTGGATTTCACTCTGCGGCGACCCTCCCTCAGATGTTGCTCTGCCATCATACATGGAGGCACGCACTGGGGTGACCAACCAATTGTCATCCCGGAATTTCGCGGCAGCGAATTATCCGGACCCAGGATCAAGGGGAAGGATTCGTAGGTTGGGTCGAGCGGCAGCGAGACCCAGCAAACCTGCGTAGTTGAGCCTGCGCCCCAAAACCGGTGTCGTTGGGTCTCGCTTCGCTCGACCCAATCTACGCCCCGAACAGCTTCGCGTAGCGGCGGGGCTTGCGCTGGCGCCAGTGGCCACGGTGGTAGGCGTCGCTGGCGAGCAGGGGCAGCACCGAGGTGGCCTCGGCATAGACCATCTGCTCGTGGGCGATGTCCACCTTGCCCCAGGAGCAGGCCTCCTTGAGCGTCGAGCTGGAGCAGGCGCCGTCGCGAACGTCCGCCACCGTGATCTGGATGGCGTATTTGTGCATGTCCACCTCCTGGCCCAGCACCTCCGCGCATACCACCGTGTCCTGCGCGAAGTTCTTGGGCGCGCCGCCGCCGATCATGATGAGGCCGGTGGTGCCCGCCTCGATCTTGATCCGGGTCAGCTCATGGAAGTCGCGGATGGAGTCGATGGTGATGTGGCGCGAAGGGTTGTCCACCTGGTGCTTGACCAGGCCGAAGCCGGCGGAGGAGTCCGTGAAGGCGGGACAGAAGATCGGCACGTCCTTCTCGTAGGCCAGCTGCACGAGGGACTCGGGCTTCCTGGCGTTGCCCTCGCTCAGCCAGCGCCCCATCTCGCGGATGAACTCGCGCGAGCTGTAGGGCTTCGGCGGCAGCTCGTTGGCGATGGCAGCGATGGTGACGTCGCACTCCTGCAGCTGCTCCTCGTCGATGTAGGTGTCGTAGATGCGGTCGATGTAGAGCGCCCGCAGCGCCCTGTCGTCGGCGAAGGGAGTGCCGCGGTAGTGCTTGAAGCCGAGCGCCTCGAAGAAGTCCATGTCGACGACAGTGGCGCCGGTGGCTACCACGGCGTCGATCATGTTGCACTTGATGAGGTCCGCATAGAGCTTCATGCAGCCGCCGGCGGAGGTGGAGCCCGCGACCGTCAGGATGATGGAGCAGCCGTCGTCCTTCAGCATGCTGCTGAAGATCTCGGCCGCGGTGGCGAGATCCCGGGACGTGAACGACATGCTGCCCATGCTCTGGATGATCGGGCGCGCATCGAACGAGGTGATGTCGATGTGCTCGATCTCCTGCTTCAGGAGATCGGCCTTCCGGCTGGTTGCGTCCTGCATGTCGTCAGCTCCATTACGGTCGGGGTGACCACGACTTCAAGCGCCATTACGCCCGACGCGTATCCACAGCCGTGAGCACCGCCGCTCTTGCAACCCCTCAAGCCTCCTGCCCACGCGACAGCCGTTTCGCAAAAACTCTCGACACCTCTCTATATTCCAGCCGCCCGAAAAAACGGTGGGCGCGCGCGTTTCTTACGCCGCTTTCCAGAAAAATCCAATCGACGCGTTGCGCTCGCATGTCCGCCTCGATGAGACGCACCATGCGCTCGCCGAGACCTGCGTGCCGCCGATCCTTCTCGACCAATATGTCACACAGGACGGCATACCTCAGGCCTTCTCGCTCGATGCGGTCAACGACGGCCACCGCCACGGGCCGCCCGTTTCCGAGCCAGGCCCCCACGACCTTCGCGGACTGCTGTCCGTCAGCGATCTGTGCGAAATAGGCCGCAACCAAGTCTGGGGCCCGGACGTCCCAAGTGGCGCCGTCGCGGCTCAATCCGAACTGAACCTCACCATGGGAGATGTAGTCGGGCAACGTCACGGCGTTCCTGGCGAAGAACGCTCCGAGGGCCAAGATCTCGGCGGGGTCGGTGGCCCATCCGATGACTGCGGCGTCGCTGTCACTCATGGCAGTCGTCCGGCTCGCCCCCTATCTCGGTCAGCGGTTTCATGCAGCCATTGCCTTACGCGCGGGCAATGAAGAACCTGAGCGACATGGGTAAAGAACTGCTTTCGTCTCACCTCGTCGGCCGCGCGAGGGTCAAACTCCTCAACCGGCTTGTCAAAAATGGAGCGGAGCTCCGAGGTATAATTCGACCTGATCTCTTTCCATGTCTCCCTGAAATACCAGGACCCCACGATCTCATAGTACCACATCACCCAACTGCCAAAAACATCATCGTCGAACAGCCTCTTGTGGCGAAAACGAACGGCCATCTCGAATAGATTGAGCGTCTGATAGATGTGGTTATTCGCAATCACTTTCTCGACATCGCTCAAATCGCTGTCCGAACTCTTCTCAATGGCTTGATAGCGCACCAGCACCGCGGCATTGCTCGCCGAGAAGCGGAAAAGTTCATTGGAGGCCAGCTCCAGGCGCTGATAGGTCTGCTGCTTTTCAAGCTCAATCAGTCGCGATTGCTGAAAGATGAAGCTGCTGATCGCAAAGACGAAGCTCGCCACAGCGATCAGAACGCTTATTGACGGATCAATAGACATTGAGCCCTCGCCGCCTGCTCTGGACACGCCGCAATATTGCGCCCCAAGCCAGCCCCATCGAGCGCACAGCATGCAAAAAAACATCGACGCGCTAGGGCTCGACCTCCGCGGTCTGTCGCCTCGGTCGCGCCCGGGCATGCGCGGCCAATAGCAAAGGGACCATATCGCCGCAACGGCAATTTCCATTTCGTGCCGGGAGCGCTGGGGCCCCGGCATTCACAACTTCCGGGGGAAGTCTTTGCCAGCGCCTATCCTGAAACCCAATCCCGTGGTCCCTGAGACCTAACCCCTGCCCAGCCCTTTCGCCGCGAGCTCGGAGAGGTACTCGGCCCAGCGCGTGTCGCGCTCGGCGTGGAGCGTCTGCAGATAGGACCAGGTGTAGAGGCCGGTGCTGTGGCCGTCGTCGAACACGATGCGCACCGCGTAGTTGCCCACCGGCTGCAGGTCCCTGATCTTGACGTTGCGCTTGCGCGCCACCGTGACCCGCTGCTCTGGCGAGTGGCCCTGCACCTCCGCGGAGGGGCTCATGACGCGCAGCATCTCCGCAGCGAGCGTGAACGGCCGGGCGCCCTCGAAGACCACAGCGAGTTCGCCGCCGCCGGCGCCGATCTCCAGCCGCGGCGGGGCCGTGCGAGCGCCGGCCTCGCCGTGCAGGGCCGCCCACGTGTTGGCGGCGATCTCGCGGAAGATGCGGGCGTGCAGCCCCTCCGGGTCGGTGGCCACGATCGGCCTGCCCTCGTCGGAGCGCACCCGGATCTCCATGTCGAGCGG
>DATBKR010000666.1:0-6245 GCA_036555805.1 Hyphomicrobiaceae bacterium
AGCAGAGGCCAGCTTCAAGGAAGAACGGGCCGGTGACGCCACAGGAATCGACGCCCGTCGTCGCAATAGGCACACCGTGCCCCATGCCACCGATGCTGTAGGCTTCAAGCCGCGAGTCGCCTCTTGCGTCTTGCCAGATGCGGCGGGTATGGGATGAAGCGCGAGGCAGGATGATCTCATTTCGCCAGCTGCGTGCCGCGGAGAGACCCTCCCCCTTAGCATCCCTCCTTGCACTGTGGTATGGCGTCGAGGATGTGCTCCTTGAGGGCAGCGCAGACAGATGTGGACATGGTGCAGACGCCAATTCTTGGGCTTTTCCTTGCATTTGTCGGCCGCAGAGCCCATATGCGAGGAGCCGGTGCGGTCCATGGGCGGCCGCCTCCTCACCTTTTGGTTAGACGCTGGCCATCGCTGGCCGAGCCCTTTCCCGATCCTGAGTCGTCTGGGCTGAGCGTGGGCCCACTCACAACCGGCTCATCGCGCACAACGGGAAAGGGTATCCCCCCATGAGAATCACCGGCACAGTCAAGTTCTTCAACAGCGCCAAAGGTTTCGGCTTCATCACGCCGGAGGATGGTTCCAAAGACGTGTTCGTGCACGCAACCGCCGTCGAGCAGGCAGGACTGCGAACGCTCAACGAGGGCGACCGAGTCACGTTCACGCTCGAGGACGACAGGAAGGGGCGCGGCAAACAGGCCGCACAGCTTGAGAAAGCCTGAAGATTGCCCTCGTGAGAGGGTTCACAATGCGTCGTCGGGGGCGCGCCCCGGCGGCGCAGTCGGACTTGGGCGCTAATGCCCGGCCCAAGTCCTGAGAGGTCACCCAATTACAACCACCCTCCAAGACAAGAAGGCAGCGCGTGGCACCAAACGCGTGTGCCAGGCGTGCGACACGCGTTTCTACGACCTGTCACGGGACCCGATCGTCTGTCCATCGTGCGGCGTGCACTTTGAGCGAGTAGCTCAACCGGTACCAGAGACGCACTCGGGGCCGTTTACGGACAAGACCGGGTGGCGCCGCAAGGCCTTCAGGCGTCCAGACCCGGAGCCTGATCCAGGCGATACCACGGCCAACGATAATGCGACCGAGGAGACACCTGGTCCGACCTCGGACGACGATGTAGTGCTCGACGAGCAGGAGCAGGATGAGGCGGATGTCACCGCCTTTGTTGACCATCGCGATGCTGAGCCGAATGAGCGCTGACCGGCCAACGTCGGGAAGTGCGATGTGGAAGCGGCTCTACATCTACCGCGCCGGCGCCACGGACCGATGCGCGCTCACAGCGGTCAAGAACGAGCCGCGCCTGCCTCCTGTTGCTGCGCCTGACTCTTGGCGCTTCTGGATGCAGATCAGCCCGCCTCAGGAGCAGCACAGGCGCTATGGCTTTGAAGTGCAGTCTGCCGTACAGGCGGTCGTTGCCAACGGCTACCATCTTTTCACGGGGTCCGCAGAGCTGTTGCGCGACCGTCCGCTCGTCCCGTCGACGCCAACCTCCGTGGCGGAGCGCGAGGATGGCTGACGCGGCCGTTACGGCCTATCTGTTCCAGTGCGAGGGGGAAGACCTCTACGCCGTCTCGCACGATATCACGGGCAGCAACATCCCCCGCTCTCCCTGCACGCTGGGCTGGCGCCTGTGCGAGGAATTCCAGCTGGCGCGCCACCTGCCGGTGCCGGCGCCGACCTTGCCCGACCCCATCCTCAAGGGCATCGCGGATGTGGGATACTATGTCTGGCGCGGCTGGAGCAGCGGACCGTCCGAGCGTCCGGCCCGGTAGTAGAGCAGCTTGCGTCGGCTAGCCTCATGCGAGGCAATTCCTGAGCCAGAAGGCGCCAAGTCGATGCGAGTGCTCAGCGAATGGTCGTGACGGCTGGGGTCCGCTCGGGTAGGGTGCCTCATGCGCGCCACTCGGCGCCTGACGCGACAGCCTTTCGCTCATGGCAATAGCGATCGGCCCCGGCCCGTTCACTGCATGTTGCGTTCCTGGGTGTGATGCGGGGCTTGAGACATCGCGATCGGATCGTGGCCACCAACTCCAGTTGGCAACCGTTATTGGGTCAGGTGCCTTCGGTGAGTGGGCGTCACCACGCGCCAAGTACTGAGAGTGGATCGGTCCACATTTTCCGACTGCGCTCCAGCGGATGCAGCCGCGTCGGCCGTGCTGTGACCCAGCGTGCATCGGGGGTGCTGACTCCATGGCTTTCACGGCTCCCTTCGACTATGGCGCGGAGGCGGAGCTGTTCTCGGGCGCGGCACGTCCCTCCCGGGGCCGGCCCATGGGATACAGGCGGTTTGCCAGCGCCGCCGAGGCTCTGCGCTTTGCGATCGAGGAGCTGGCACCCGCTGCCCTCGCCGGTGCTGCTCTCGAGGTCGGCGATCTGCGGCTCGACATGCGCGACATGCAGCGGCTGTACGAAGCCTCCGATTATCCGTTGGCGCGGCGTGCGTCGAAGGAACGTGCCTCCGCGACAACGCGGCCGGGCTCGCGCGGAGGCGGCGCGGTGCGTGGGCCGGGCAACGCAATAAAGAGGGTGCGCCAGGCAGGGTCATGAATAATCCCCCTGCGCCTCGCCGGACGCGAGGCGGCCGGGACCTCAGGAGCCGGTGTGTGCTCCCCAAGGCGAAGGAGACTTGCAATGGCGCGTGGCTATCAGAAGAGCAATCGCGAGAAGCGAAAGCCCAAAGTGGAGAAGCCCAAGCCCGCGGCGCAAACGTCGCCCTTCGAGCGCGGTGCGGGCATGGGCGGCACGAAGTCTGCGATCAAGAAGAAGGGCCGGTAGCGCGTCGATGAATGGCGCACCGGCCGCAACGACACGAGGTGCCAATGGCGCAACACAAATACAAAGTCGGCCAGTTCGTCGACTACAAGCCCGGACGGCTGAGTGGCGCGCTCTCGGCAAGCCGATACAAGGTCCTGCGTCTACTTCCCGCCGAAGGCAGCGACCTTCTCTATCGCATCAAGTCTGTCGACGAGACGTTCGAGCGTGGCGAAGGAGCACGAGCTTTCCCAGCGCAGCGAATGAATGTTGTTGGCCGCGGCGGTCTCGCCCGGCCAATCTGCGGCAAGCACAAATTCAACGTCACCAACAAGGGCAGCATGCCCAGGGGGCTCGATGTTCACTCGCGATTCCACAACCGGTCACGCGCCACTCGAGCCGGTCGCGGGCGCCAGACCTGCCAGGCCGGCGTCGGCCCACGTGCAGTCGGCCGAGGCCGGCAAGTCTGTCATCAGCAATGACCTCAGGATCATCGGTCAGAGCCTCAAGATCATCAGCCGCGGCACACTCCAGGTGGACGGCGAGGTCGAGGGCGACATCGGCGGCGCCGAGATCATCATCGGCGAGGAGGGCAGGGTAACGGGCACGGTCGCCGCCGAGCGGGTGATCGTGCGCGGGAGGATCTCCGGGGTCATCCGCGCCATGACTGTGGCACTGCAGCCCTCGGCGCGCGTGGAGGGCGACATCCACCACATGTCGCTCGTGATCGAGCAAGGTGCGGAGTTCGACGGGCGCTGCCGGCGCGCTGCCAATGCTTCGGAGCTCCAGCTCGATTTGGACGCCCACCCCTAGATGCATGCACGCCGCGGCATGCTGCGTATGTCCGAAAGGAAGAAGCGTCTGAGGTCGAGAGCAGTGCCACATTCGCCCATACGAAAGTCAAGAGCCTGTGAACCTCGATGATCCGGTTGCACGCCGAGCCCTGGCCACTTGCCTCGCGATGCCCTACACGGGCGACCCGCTCGTCGACGAGCGGCTGGATTTAATCCGCGCGCGGCCGGCCGGCCTGGAGATGCTGGAAAAGGGCCGGACCGAGCGGGCCGCAATGAGCGACCTCTTGGCACGCCTCGACCACGCTATCGCCGCTACCTAGGAGAACGTGCAGAGTCTGGGCGAGCGCCTGCTCCAGCTTGATGCGCAGGCGAGGAGGGTGGCCACCACCGGTCGATAGCCTTCCTCAGAGCTTCAGGCGCGCCTCACGCATCTCGGTCGTTAGCGGAATCTGCTCTGGCGTGGTGGATCAAGTGAAAGAGCGACTGGTGCAATACCCGTCAGCGCCGATCGCCTCCGGAGGCCCGCGTCGCCAAATCAAGGTTAGGCGGTCCAGGCCCGTTCTGTTAGTGTCCATGCATCGGCGGCATACGCTCGTCAGGCGCCACCGACTGGGGGCGTGCCCACGATCTGCTCCTGCCTGTTCTAACCAGAAAGACAGGCAGCAGCGATGGCGTGCTCCCGCTTCATTGGTCTGGTGGCCCTTCGCACGCACGGTGTCGTGCTTCTTGTGGCCGTGACGTTTGCCGGCTTCGCTTCCGTGCAACTGCCGACGGTCACAAAGGCCGCGGGCCGCGACAAGGCTGCGGCCAACGGCATCTATCAATGCCTGCCAGAGCCAGAAAGTGGCTGCGTTCGCATTCGGCGACGATCAGCATGTCTCGCCCATCCGCGATGCCAATGGGCGGAAGGCGACGCCGGCAGCGGCTTCTGTCGGCGGATTTATTGCTGGGACTGACCCGCAAGGAGCGTTCACCACGGATAGTTCCGTCATGCAGCCTACGCCTCCTGTGAATAGCAATCCTCGATGGTGGTGCGTGAGCCTCATGAATGGCGCTCGCATCGAACGCCTGGGCATCGTCCGCGCGTGTGACTACGAGGGCGCGATTGCAAAGGTGATGGAGAAATTCCGGCTGGCGGAGCAACAACAGCGCCGGCTGATCGTGTGGCAGGAAGAGTCGGGCCACCTCTGAAACGCGGGACCGCAAAGGGAGCCTCGCGCGTGCATGTGACTTCATACTGGCTGGCAGGCTTGGTCGCGCTGAGCTTCGCGCACGGCGCGGTCTCGGCCTCGCCACAGCAGGCGACGGAAATCGGCTTGCTCACCTGCGGCTTCGCCAAGGGCGACGAGGTCAAAAGCGAAGCCGAGGGTGGGGCCCAGAGCGCGCTCGGGCGGCAGACGCGGGATTTGCTCTGCGTGTTTCGGCCGACAGACTGCGAGGCCGAGGAAACCTACACGGGCTCGGTGGAGAGCGTCGGTTCGGAGAAAGCACTGTCAGAGCAGCGTGTCTTGATCTGGGTGGTCAAAGGAAGTGGCGAGGAGATGAGGTCCCCCGGTCTGCTGCAGCAGGTTTATGCCGCAGACCCCGCCGCCAATCCTGGCCATCCGCCGGTGTTAATCGGCGAGGCGAACAAGTCTCTGGTGCTGCAGCCCTTCGCAGATAGCCAGTCGCAGGCCCTGATCGAGGGCAAGCCGCAGACCACAGCGGCCGTGGTTGTGGTGGTCAGCCTTATGCTGAGATCGGCGCCGGCGTGACCCGTCTTCAATGGAGAGTCCCCCTTGGTGCTTCGCGCGCCGCGGTTATCCGCGGTCAGTACGCTTCTGATTGTCTGCCTCAGCGCTGGAGCTGCATCGGGGCAAGCCGTCCGAGCCGCCCCCTCGGCAGCCACAACGTCGACTGAAGACAGCAAGGAGAAAGAGTATGCCGCGGCCGTCGCGAATTGCGAGGGCATGTGGGACCGCGGGACGCACATGACCAGGGAGCAATGGTCGCGCACCTGTCGGCGGGTGCAGGCTCGCCTCAAGCAGATCGAGCTGAGGTAGCAGCGCGAGCGGCTCGACAAGCATAGGAGAGGAAGCGAGCCAGGTCCGCGTCGGCGGATCGCCGGGATTGGCAGAGATGCAGGCCACGGCGATTTCCCGCAGTGCGAGCGGCGATTGGGCCAACGCCGCAAGCACTCGAGCTTTGCCGGAGGCAGTGGCGATGCCGAGCGCATGTGCAGCTCGCGAAAGGCTACCAGCAGCAAACGGTGGCCGACGCAGTCGGCCAGACCATGCGCTTCGGCAAGGCTCTTGATGAATGGAAAAAGGCGCCGGACGTGACGCGCACTCGGCTGTACTTGAAAACCATGGGCGCGCATTAACCAGTGCCGACAAGATCATTATCGGCAGCAATATCGCCGTGCCGTTTATTTCACTTGTGCCACTGCAAAAGCAAAAGTGGGTCGTTAAATGATGCTTTTCTCCGGCATCAGCTTCAGTTATGTTGCGGCATCGGCGGCATGGGTTCCCGGGCGTCGCCGGCTGAGAGAGCCTTCGATCCGCTCCCGCCTGACGGCCCGAAGAGGGAGCCATGGATCAGGCGGCCCGCCTCCTCAAGCAAGCACCCTTCGACAGCGCGACCGTGCATTTGCTGTGCTGCGTTCTTGAAGATGGATGGGCGGAGATACGCGCGAGTTACACGAGCGCCCGCGCCGAG
>DATBKR010000667.1:0-13886 GCA_036555805.1 Hyphomicrobiaceae bacterium
TGGCACGCGCATCGAACGCGTCGCCCCTTACGGAGGTCGCGGTGCAGTTCGCCATCAAGACGCCGGGCCCCGAGGAGCACTTTGCCCGTCTCATCCCGGCGGATGTAGGCGGGGCCGCCCTGACGGTGCCTCTTGCCGTCCCGCCGATATTGCTCCTCCACGATCACGCCCGTTTCATTGTCGAACACAATAACGGCGGGGCCGTCTTCCCCGTCCCGGTGCAATTGGCCGCGAACAAACGATTTGATCTCGGTGCGGGGGCGCGTATGTTGCCGCCGCATCGCCGGGCGTCGGCACGGCTGAATTCTTCAATATCCTATGATGCCGCTTCTTAAGAACCCTTAATTAAACGCTTGAGCAGGTTAACGCCACCTAACTAAATATCTTCCACCGCTTAAGAATATCTTCAATTGTTCAAACAGATAATCGCGCCAATTCGGTTAAGTCATGAATAGAAAAAAAGCCTCGCTTCCATTCAGAAGAGAATAGTGGCTGCCCTAATCAGGGAGACACGGGAGGACGTTCGTAAGCAGCTGCTCGCCCTTCAAGCCGTCTTTCAGGGGCATACGCCTGAAGAGGCCGCGCAAATCGCAAATGTCGGCATTCCCGACGTGAAGGCCTGGGTAGATAGCGCACGTCAGAGACGCTGGCTTAGCGCGCTGCTGGCCAAACCGCCACGCGCTCTCCAACAAGGAGACCTGACCCACGGAACGAGCTCTCTTCGGTCTCGGTGCCGGTCAGGAAGGTCATATTGGCGAACCGGAAGCGGCGCAAAGACTTTGCCGCGCTGGGCTTCGCCGAGGGAGAGTTGAAGGATGCCCTTGCGAACGAGCACCGGCCAGCAAAGCGGAGGCGCCTGCTTGGTCTGAAGGCGCTCCTCGATGGGCATACCGAGGTGGAAGCGGCAAAGCTCGCCGACACCTCGCCCAACTCGATCGTCCGGTGGCGCAAGCTTCTTCTCAACGGCGGGCTTGGGGCCGTGCTTACCGACGCAACTCGCGCCAGGCCGATGACGCCCGAGCTCATGCCAATATAAGGACCGAAATCGCGACCGCGCTGGCGCAAGAGCCGCCGCCGCGCGCGTGGCTACGCCTGACGGGGATCGACGCTGCGCTTGCCGGTGTACCGCTTGATAGAGCCGCAGCGCTTGCCCAGGTGAAGACGGACACGCTCAGCTTGTGGCTTCGTGAAATCCGCCTACGCGGGATCGCCGGCGTGCTGCCGAAACCGAGACGGGCCGACCACCGCCCCAAGATAGATGCCGACCCTGCAAGGTTGCACGCCCTGGCCTCCTCCGAGGAAGACCGCTATGTCCGCAAGCGCTTGCTGGGCCTTGCATACGTCGCCGAGGGCTTCAGCACGTACGATGCCGCCATACGCGCGACGCTGGGTGTTACAACCCTGGTCAAGCACCTCCGCCTCTTTCAGCAGGGCGGGATCGCCGCCATTTGCAGCAGTCCCCGGCGTGGACCTTCTCCCCGGCTTCGGCCCAAGGAGCTTCAGATTGTTTCCGATCTGCTCCGCACGCCACCTGTGATGGCCGCCGAGCAGATGTGCGCCTACATCGAAGCCGAATTTGGCGTGCGCTACACGCCGAACGGTCTCAGGAGCATGCTCAAGAAGCAGTTTGGCTTCGTGTACGGGGCGGCGCCGCGCCCGGCGTAGCCCGTTCAAGGACGTGCACCTGGAAATACGGCCACAGCTGGTGACCTACAGCCGGCTCGAAGCCTGCGCGGTCGCTCGCGAGAAAGGCGCTTAATCGGCACCTTCCGATTCTGTAGTGCAGACCAGCCAGGCTCGGTTCACCCCCTGACTCCTGCTTTGTTCAGAACAAGCACGACAGACCCAAGCGAGCCATAAACTCCCGCCGCGCCGTCTCAGTCGCGTCGGGTCAGCTCGCTTTCCCTGGCGATGCGCTCGAAAGCCTCGCTCTTGCTCTTCACGCGGTAGAGGAGTTCGCCGCCCTCGGCGGGGAGTGCCTGAACGATCTGGTATTGGCGCCCGGCTGTCGGAACGCCCGGCGTGGAGGGTAAGAAATCCACCAGCTGCCCAACTTTGAACCTGTGGTGCGCCATTTCCACTAGCCCCGGTTTTGCTCGGCTCGCTCGAGGTGAACCCGGCCTGCGTTGCCGACCGCTCACGCCGAAGGAGGGTTGGATCAGAGTGTTCCTTCGCGTCGGTCGCTCTGCCGCTGCACGTTGCTATTGCCATGGCTCCCGCGACGCGCGGCCGGTCGAGAGCGGTTCGGTCGGAAGCTTGCAGCGCCCCGCGCCTTCCTCTGCATTCCTGGAGCGGCGTCGAGGCGTGCCCCGTTTCCGCGGTGCGCAACATCGGGCTTGTGGCGCGCCATCCGCGCTGCCTGCCCTGCCTCTGTGCGCTGACGCCGATCCTCGGCAGGGATCGACAGTCCGGTCAGGCGCTCGATGTCGCGCAGCTGCCCGCGCTCCTCGGCACCGCAGAGCGAGATGGCGATGCCCGCGGCACCGGCGCGCGCGGTGCGGCCGATGCGATGGACGTAACCCTCCGGAACGTCCGGCAGCTCGTAGTTCAGCACGTGCGTGACCTGGTCGATGTCGATGCCGCGCGCGGCGATGTCCGTGGCGACCAGGACGCGGACCTTGGACGCGCGGAAGGCACCAAGCGCCCGCTCACGCTGCGACTGGCTCTTGCCGCCGTGGATGGCGGCGACACCGATGCTGGCGTCCTCCAGCCGGCGGGCGACGCGGTCGGCGCGGCGCTTGGTGCGCGTGAAGATAAGCGTGCGCGACATCCCGGGGGCGCCGAGCAGCTCGATCAGCAGGGAGAGCTTGTTGCCGCTTTCCACGTGGATCACGCGCTGGACGACGCGGTCGGCAACGGTGGCCACGGGAGCGGCCGCGACCCGCACCGGATCGCGCAGGAGATCGTCGGCCAGCCGGCCGATCTCGCGCGGCATAGTGGCGGAGAAGAACAGGTTCTGGCGCTTCGAGCTGAGGCGCGAGACGATGCGGCGGATCTGCGGCAGGAAGCCCAGGTCCAGCATCCGATCGGCCTCGTCGAGCACCAGCACCTCCGTGCCCGCAAGCACGACGTTGCCTTCAGCGAGGTGATCGTTGAGCCGCCCCGGCGTGGCGACCAATACGTCGACGCCGCTTTCCATGCGCCGCGCCTGGGACCGGGGGTCCACGCCTCCGAGCACCACCGCCACGGTCACGTCGAGATGGCGGCCGTAGACGCGGAAGCTCTCGGCGATCTGTGTCGCAAGCTCGCGCGTGGGCGACAGGACCAGGATGCGGCAACCCTTGCGCCGAGGCGGACGGCGATCGGCCGCCAGACGCTGCAGGATCGGCAGCGCGAACGCTGCGGTCTTGCCGGTGCCGGTCTGGGCAATGCCGAGCACGTCGTGTCCGGCAAGGATGACGGGAATGGCCTGGGCCTGGATGGGCGTAGGCGTGTCATAACCGGCGCTCTGCAGCGCCCCCAGGATGGGCGCCGCGAGGCCGAGGTCGGAGAAATTGGCCAATTGCTGATCTTTCTTGCAACCGCACGAGAGGGCCGTGCCGACGTCCTGTCGATGCACGGCGCCGGGATGCGGCCAACTGTTGGAGACACCCCGCGTGTCCTGGGCTGTCGGATGGAATTCTTCGGGGCGCTCAACAGGAGGGCAGGTTGGCCAAGCCGGCCGATCTTTGCCCTTCACGCGGCTGGAGCACCGCAAATCGCTCGCGTCAGGTCATGGGAGCGTGGCCGCTTCTCACACGTCGGGAACCATAAGTCAAATTCAATCCAGGCGTCTCTCCTCCCCCTGCTCGGAAAGACGCTGCGCCTATGGCCTGGGGCACGAGCCACGCGCGTTCCCCATCGCGTACGTTTCCGCTGGCAAACGCCGCCGCATTTGCTGCTAATAAGCGCTGGGATGCGTGTGAGCATGCCTGAGCGTGCCTGCCGAGGCCGGCGCTGCTGCAATCCCCCAACATAGGCGGATATTCCTTGAAACTCGAAGCAGCGCGCGGCAGCCCTACCTCCGCACGAGACTGGTTGCCGGTTCTGAACCGATATCGTGCGCCAAGCCACACGCGCAGCGCGGTCGAACTGATCGTCACGGCCGTGCCGTTCATCCTCCTGTGGGCCGCCGCATGGGCGTGCCTGCGCTGGAGCTACTGGCTCAGCCTCGCCATTGCGGTACCCGCCGCCGGCTTCCTGGTGCGGCTCTTCATGATCCAGCACGATTGCGGGCACGGCGCTTTTTTCCGACTGCGGCAGGCCAACGACTGGACCGGCCGCATCATCGGCGTGTTGACGCTGACGCCCTACGATTACTGGCGCCGCAGCCATGCCGTGCATCATGCCAGCTCAGGGAACCTCGATCGCCGCGGTATCGGCGACGTTGCCACGCTCACGGTGGGCGAGTATCTCGCGGCGCCCCGATTGCGACGCGTTGCCTATCGCCTCTACCGCCACCCGCTGGTGATGTTCGGCCTGGGGCCGGCCTACCTCTTCCTCGTCCAGCACAGGTATCCAGCCGGTGCGGCGCTCAGGTGCTGGCGCTCCTGGCTCAGCCCGATGGCGACCAATGCCGCGATCGCTGCCGCCGTCGTTGCGGGCATGTGGCTCGCTGGCGTGCGGCCGTTCCTGCTCGTGCACGTCCCGATCACTCTGCTCGCCGCATCGCTCGGAGTCTGGTTGTTCTACGTCCAGCATCAATTCGAGGAGACCTTCTGGGCCAAAGGCACGGCGTGGACCATGCCCGACGCTGCCCTGCACGGCAGCTCGCACTACGATCTTCCGCCGGTGCTGCGCTGGCTTACCGCCAATATCGGTGTGCACCACGTGCACCATTTGTGCAGCCGCATCCCCTACTACCGCCTCAGGCAGGTGCTGCGCGACCATCCCCGCCTCAAGGACGTCGGGCGCATCACGCTCGTGCAGAGCATCGGCTGCGTCCGCTTTGCCCTGTGGGATGAAGTGCGAGGCAGGATGATCTCCTTTCGCCAGTTGCGCGCCGCGAAGCATCCTTCAATTTAGCTTGCATCTTTGCAGGCGTATGGCGCCGAGCACATGCGCCTGGGAGGGCAACGCACGCAGGTCCGACACGGATGCAGAGTCCGATCCTCGACGATCCTTGGACTTCTCCTTGCTTTTGTCTGCCCCGCAGCCCATATGCGAGGAGCCGGTGCGGCCCATGCGGGCCGCGTCCTCACCTTTTGGTTAGACGCTGGCCATCGCTGGCCGAGTCCTTCCCGATCCTGAGTCGTCTGGGCTGGGCGTGGGTCCATTCACGACCGGCTCGTCATGCACAACCGCAAAGGCTATCCCATGAGGCTCACCGGAACGGTCAAGTTCTTCAACAGCGCCAAGGGTCTCGGCTTCATCACGCCGGATGATGGCTCCAAGGACGTGTTCGTGCACGCGACGGCCGTCGAGCGGGCGGGACTGCCGATGCTCAACGAGGGCGACCGGGTCACGTTCACGCTTGAAGATGACAGGAAGGGCCGCGGCAAGCAGGCCGCGGAGCTCCAGAAGGCCTAGCGTAAGCCCTCGCGAGAGGGTCCGACATGCGTCGTCGGGGGCAGGCCCGGGCGGCGCAGTCGGACCTGGCAGCAAGACCCTTCCAAGTTCCCGAGAGGTTACCCAATTACAGTCGCCTCCCAAGACTGCCTCCGGTTGCCGCGCCTGAGCGTTGGCGCCCCTGGATGCAGATCAGCCCGCCCCAGGAGCAACATCGGCGCTACGGCTTCGACATTCGGGCTGCCGTGCAAGCGATCATCGCCAACGGCTACTACCCCTTCACGGGGTCGAGAGTGTTGTTGCGCCAGGGGCATCCATGACGGAGAGGGGGCACGGCCCTAGCACGGCCCGGGCGCCACGACCGGGTTCAGGCACGCAATCGGCCCCGCCGAAATTACAAAGAGCGATGAGGCCATCGACTCCTTTACGCAATATTCCGTTCACCGGATGGGTCTAATTGTGACGCCGGCTGATACATGGGGCCACGCAGCATGTCCGAAGACGCTGGCAGGTTCTTGTGCGTTGCCGCCCTCCTGATGGCATGCCTGCTCGGGGCTCGGGCGGCGTGGGCCTGTCACCGGGCGCAGCGGCGCGGCCTGCCCGGCGCCGACGCGCTGGTGTGGGCAGGCCTCGCGGAGGTGTTTCTGCTGCTCTCGCAGGTGAAGCTGGCGCGAGGCCTGGGCTGGTTGGACGGGTTGGATGACTGGTTGCGTGCGCTCGCGAAGCAGAATGGACTGTACGATAGCCGCCGACAGTTCCAGATCGTTGCGTCGGTCGCCGTGGCATTGATTGCAGTCGCCCTGTTCGTGTACGGGCTCATCTGGATGTGGCACCACATCAAGCGCTACCGCCTTGCCATCGGATTTGCCGCGCTCGCCGTGGGCTTTGGCATCATTCGGTTCATCTCGCTGCACGAAGTGGACGCATGGAATGCTGCCCTGCCGTGGGCGCGTACGGTCGTGGAACTGATAGCCGCCGCAGGTGCATCAGCCGTGGCGATCGCCCGGCTCCGCCAACTGCGGGAATTCGCGTTGCCCTTCTCGCTGACCGCGGCGCCGAATGCCCACGTTCTTGCCTTCGCAGCATCCGTGGCACAACCGGCGCCATCGGTTCGGCACCACCGCTTCCCAAGCCGACTGCGCCACCAAGGACGCGCCCCGTTCCCACGGCCGGAGAGAGACTTGTCATCAATCCGACGAAAGATGCATGCAAGCCAGGGTGGCGCCTCGGACTGAGCTGGACCAGATGAAATTCGACAGGTTCTGCAGGCAACTTGAGATCAGCAAGTAGCTGACGCCGCCGACCGGGTGCAAATACTGCTTCCCGCGTTCCCCTCTTCCGATGCGAGCCAGTCGTACGCTTCGGCCGTGCCGCGCATCAGGCGCAGCGCCAGGGACTCGGCCGGCGGTCCCTCGCCCGGATGCTCAATCTCCTCCACCAGGCGCGGCGTTCCCTGCAGTACAACAACGTCCGCGTTGGTAGAGACGCCGCGATTTCTCGGGCCAATGTCGGCGGCCTGCATGATCTCCGCGACCATCGCAGCGAAGGCCGCCTCAGCTGCGACGTGCGCCGGATCATCATGGTCGATCACCATGCGAAGCTCGGAGAGCTGGTCGCGCAACATAACTGCGGTCGACATGTGAGCCTGAAGGTCTAGCGCCCTGCGGTGCTCGTCGCTGTACCCCAGATCGAAGCCGACATCCCCTCCGTACGCGCGCGTTTACTAACATTCGGTATCACGCACAGTCGAGCTCGATCCTTCCGCTCACGCGCAGCACTCAGCGATCGGCCACCGGTAAGCGCATCGAGACTGCGGATCGGTGCCACCGCATGGCCAGCAGTGTCGCTATTACCTCGACGGCAGGCTCCGGCCGCCGGAGCTGATCCTTTTGCAGCGTGCGGTAGCGAGTTGGTTCGATCTCCACCACCCTGGGCATTGGACCTCTTGCTCGCCCCTGTGCGGCGCACTCATGACACGACGGGCGTCAATCGAAAGGCAACCAAGCCGAATGAAATGGGCCGGCAGGAACCATTACATAAGCCTGCAGCATTGCTACGCATTGGCCTCGCGGCGAGCTTGAACGTTGCCGCGGCTGGGATCGACCGGCCACGACCCGCGACTTCACTGCTATTGCGCTCGCGGCCAGCGTGGCAATACTCCAGCCTTCCGGCGCCAAGGCCGGCAGTGCCGACTTTGAACGTCCCTACCCGCCTCGCATCACTGCGCTATCTGCAGACGCGACATCCTTCTATGCCGAGTTCCGCGCACGCCCCGAGTTTCGCGACATTGGCCATTCCTACGTCATACTGGGCACCGTCATGGCAACGGGTGAGATGCGGGAGACTGTCGTCGCCGGTTTCATGCCCAAGACCGCTGATGATGACTATTGGGCCCAATTTGGGATGCCCGTGGCCGGCCTGGTCGGCGTGGTGCGCTCCGACTTCCTTCGGCGACCTTCAGATGTCCGCTTTCGAATAGCCATCACGAAGGCCCAGTACTATCGCGCCCTGGAAACGAGTCGCAGTCTACAGAGCACATGGTCGACGTACAGTTTGCTGACGCAGAACTGCAACAATTTCGCGGGCGACATCGCCAGCTCGCTTGGCCTTCGTACGCCAATGATAACCGTACAGTACCCAGTCGACTATATAGCAGAACTGCGAACCCTCAATTCTCCCTGAAACCAGATGCCCGCGCACATTTTGCCAACCGGCACGGAACTTTGACCCACCTCGGTCGGATTGAGCTTCCCGTTCGCGCCGGGTGATTGAATGGAAGTATATAAGTATACGGAAGGTCAGCAAAAGCTCACCGCTGCCGCTGATGGTCCGTTGGAAGTCGCCACGCGGTGCAATGGATGTGATCCGGCCTGACGCTACCGCGGAGCGAGTATCGGTAGTGTCTCCGGCATCCATCCGCACCCACAGGCTCCCCTTCCCTGGCCTGATCCATCGGGGTGTGCAGCGCACGCCCGCTCCCCAGGTGTTCCGTCCCGGATTGAAGAGCGCGGGCGCGCCCGGCATTGCGGCAGTGATACCGTTCCTGTAGGCTGTGTTCGTCTTGAGACCGCATGTTACCTGTAGTTCGTTCCAAGTGATGCTTCTCGAGTGGTCCATGAACCGCCTTTTCGGCCGATGGCAATTCCGAGCGCGGCCTCCCCTTTTCGCCAGGCGGTCAGAGGGAACGAACACCCGGCGATGCTGCGCCGCGAGGACCTCAGGGGCACCTCCCCTCTTCTTGCCGGAGCATGGCATTTCCGCGGGAAGAAACGCCCTCGGTCCAGGACTTGCTGAGGACGAACGCGAGCCGAACCGATCTTGCGACTCCGCAACATCCGTTCCCGCCGACCCCGCACCATCCGGGGCCGGGGCGGGAGGTAGATTTCAACACAGAAGGGGGACAAGATGCCCGTACGCATTTCACCGGTCGGCATCGCCTTGATGCGAGCGAACGCTGGGCGCAACCCACCCCGAGACCCTTGCCGGCCTCGCCGACCTTGGCCGCTCCTACGAGCGCCAGGGGCGCAAACGCGAGGCCTTCCATGCCTACAGCCGCGTGGCGGACGCCGAGCGCACGCGCCTTGCGGCCAACGCGCCGGACCGGGCCGCCGCGCAGTCCGCGAGCTTGCGATACGCCGTCTTCGGCAGCCTCGTTCGCACGGCCTACGCGCTTGCTACCGAAGATGCTTCCGAATCCGCGGGGCTCAGTCGTCAGGCCTTCGAGGCCGCCCAGTGGGCTACTATTTCACGGGCGGGTGCCGCCCTGAGCCAGATGTCGGCGCGCTTCGCCGCTGGCTCCGGGCCGCTCGCGCAGCTCGTCCGCGCGCGGCAGGACAGCCAGCAGCAATGGCAATTGCTGGACCGGCAGCTCATCGACGCGCTCGGCGCACCTTCGGCCCCGGACGCGGAAGCCCGTCTCGCCGGCCTCCGCGCCAACCTCGCGTCCGCCGAGAAGCGGATCGCCGAGCTGGATGCCACCCTCCGCAAGGCCCATGCGCGGTTTGCGGACCTCTCCAACCCGCGGCCGCTCGCGTTGGACGCCGTGCAGCCCTTGCTGCGGCCGGACGAGGCGCTCTACGTCGTGTTCCCGATCCAGGAATACACCTATGGCTGGCTCGTGACGCGGGCGGCCCAGCGCTGGATACGCATTCCCATCGGAAACGCCGCGCTTGCGCAGCGCGTCCACGACTTGCGCTGTGGACTGGACCGCGACGGGGAATGGGAATGGTCGGCGGCGCGTAGACGCTGGTTTGGTCGTACGCCGTCCTGCGCACGGTTGCACCCCGACGGCCTGATCGAGGGTGAGCTGCCACCCTTCAACCTCGCCGCGGCCCACGAACTTTATCAGCTGCTGTTCGGGCAAGTGCGCGAGCTGATGAGTGGAAAGCATCTCCTCCTGGTCCCGTCGGGCGCTGGCTACCCTGCCCTTCCCGGTCCTTCTTACGGCGCGGCCCGACAAGAACACTTCCAACAAGGGCGAGGACCTTCGCCGCGCACCCTGGCTCACGAATACCACCCCGATCACCGTGCTCCCGCCCGTCGCGAGCCTCGCCGGGGAACACCGCTTCGCGGATGACCATGATGTCCGAAGGCCTTACCTCGGCGCCGGCAACCCGCTCATCGCCGGGCCCACGGGCGCCGACAGGAGCGCCTGGTCCCGCCAGGCCTGCGCCCCCCTCGTCCCCCTCCGACCCGCGACCCCCTCGCGCGCGCCTCTTCGCACGGCGCCTGAAGGTCTCTTGCAGCGCGGCCTTGCCAACCCCGACAAGCTGCGCTTGCAGCCGCCGCTCCCCGAGACCGCTGACGAACTGTGCGCGATCGCCAGGACCCTCGGCGCCGCCGAGGCGGACGTGTATCTTGGCGCCAGGGCCACCGAGCGCGCCCTGAAGGAGCTAAGCGCGGCCCGCAAGCTTCGCAGCTACCGTGTGCTGCATTTCGCCACCCACGGCTTGCTCGCGGGCGAGACGGAACGCGTGGCGCAGAGCCTGGCCGAGCCCGCCCTGATGCTGACGCCGCCGGCTGTCGCTAGCGAACAGGACGACGGCTTGCTCACGGCCTCCGAAATTGCGCGACTCGACCTTGATGCCGAATGGGTCGTCCTGTCCGCGTGCAACACGGCCGCGGGTGAAAAGGCCAACCCGGAAGCCCTCTCAGGGCTCTCGCGGGCGTTCTTCTATGCCGGGGCACGTGCGCTGCTCGTCTCGCATTGGTATGTCGATTCCGATGCCGCCGTACGGCTCACGACGGCAGCTTTTGCCGAGCTTGCCGCCCATCCATCCGCTTCCCACGCCGAAGCCCTGCGCCGCGCCATGCTGTCCCTGATCGCGAGCGCCGACCCGCTTGGTTCCCATCCGGCCCACTGGTCGCCTTTCGCCGTCGTCGGCCGGGGCGGCCGCTAGCAGCTGTGACCCCGCGCGGCTCTCACGGCGCGGTTCTCGTGGGTCACCTCCTGCGATTGATCGCCGCTTTGAGGCCCTCGATCTCCTTCGTCAGTTCCCGTATTTGAACGGCGTAATTGTCGTTCGCGGCCTTCAGATCGAGCCGCAGATTGTCATTGGCGGCCATCAATTCCCGGATCACAGCGTCATGCCTTGTCACCTCGGCCACCAGTTTTTCCACCTTTCTGACAAGTCGATCCACTTGCGCCGCGAGTTTATCAACGAACGCCTTCAGCTCCTGCACCGCCTTCACAAGGCGCCATTCGCCCGGCTCGGAGACGATATACATGCCGTCGGTGTCGGTATGGACAAGATCGGGATGTGTTTTCAGGACTTCCTGCGCGATGACGCCGGTATAGACGGGCCCATTCTTGCCATCCGCACGGAGCTGGTAGTCGCGGATCCGGAAGGAGGATATGTAATCGAGCATCGAAACGGCGTTGTCGGCGATATTGAATTTGAGGCGTGCGTCCGAAGAACACGACCAGGATTGCGAGGCGCCCGTGCCGGGATTGAGAACACAGTTGCCGTTGGCGTCTTGCACCCGGATCTGGTTGCCGTCGGTGATCGAGCTGCTGCCCACCTGGAAAAGGACGTTCGGGGCGTTCGTCGCGATACCGATCTTGCCGCCGGAAATCGTCGTGCCCGTGCCGTCAATGCCGGTGCCGAAGATCAGGTTGCCGATCACCAGCTGGTTGCTGTTCGCGGCCACCGGCGCATCCACCTGATAGCCGATGATAATATTATTGCTGCCGGTGCTGATATTGTCCCCCGCGCCATCGCCAAGGGCGATATTCCGGCTTCCAGTCGTCAAATTGAGCGCGTCGTTGCCCACCGCGACGTTGTTGCTCCCGGTCGCATTCGTGTAAAGCGCGCCGGCACCGATGCCCACGTTCCCGTCACCGTCCGCTGTCGATTGCCCCGCGGAGACGCCGACCAGCGTATTGTAAGTACCCTGATCAATCACGCTCCCCGCGAACGAACCAATCATCACGTTAGAGGCGGCGCTGCCCACGGCGGCGCCGTTGCAGGCTCCCGCCCGGTCGCCGATGGCGACATTCGCGGCCGCGCTTATGCAGCTCGACATGGTTCCGGGACCGACCGCGACATTGCCGCCGCCGGTCACGGAATTGGCGGCGGCATAGCCAATGGCCACGTTGTTGTCGGTATTGGCGGCAGCCAGTGCATCCTGCCCGACCGCCACGTTGCCCTCTCCCGTCGACTCCGTGACACCCGCGCCCTGCCCCAGGAACACGTTGTTGAGGGTGTAGTTGGCAATCGCATCCGTCAGGTCGTCGATGGCGACCGAGCCGCCGCCGGCCGCCGCGGCCCAGGACAACACGCCCGAGCCGTTGGTCTGCAGGAACTGGCCGTTGCTGCCATTGGTGGCGGGCAGCTGGAACACCGTGCCTGCACCTGCCGCTGCGGCGGTTTTAAGCGTCACGCTGCCGCTGGTCGAACCGTTCAGGGTGATCTGGGCATTGGTGCCGCCGTTGGTGCCCAGCGTTACGGTGCCGCCCGCGATCGCAAGGTTGTCGGCCGAATGGGTGATCGTGACGTCCCCATTGTTGAAGTTGATGACCGCACCCGAAGCCAGGAACAGGTCCGACCACATAAGAGAAGAAGTACCGAGCGCCGCGCCATCGCTCGAAGTTGGCACTGCGTTGCGGCTGAATTCCACGGCTCCCGTGGAAGTAGCACCCAGGCGGATGGTACCCGAGCCCTTGGCGTCGAGGCTCAGGCCTTCGTTCGCGCCGGACGAGGTGACCGATACCGCCATGCGCCCGGCCGCTGCCGCGCCCTTAAGACTAAGGCCCGTCACCACCGAGGCCGTATAGGCATCGACCGTCAGAACGGGGTTCGTGGTTCCCTGACGCCCACGGCCAGCGCCGTGGCCGAGGTGATCGTTTCATTGGCATCGAACGTATAGCCCGACGCAGCGCCGCCAAAAGCCAGTGTGTTCGCGGAATGCGTGATCGTTACGTCGCCATTGTTGAAATTGATCACCGCGCCTGAGGCCAGGAACAGGTCCGACCACATCAGCGAACTGGTCCCAAGCGCTGCGCCATCGGATGCCGTGGGCACCGCGTTGCGGCTGAATTCCACCGCGCCGGTGGAGGTGGCCCCAAGGCGGATCGTGCCCGCACCCTTCGCATCAAGACTCAAGCCTTCATCCGTGCCCGAGGAGATAACGGCCAAGGCCGCGCGGCTGGCCGCCGCCGCGCCGGTGATGCTGATGCCCGTGGCGACCGAGGCGGTGCTGGCATTGACCTTCAGGACAGGGTTCGTGGTGCCATTCGCGCCCACGGCCAGCGCGTTGGCGGAGGTGGACGTGATTGCCGTTGCTCCGGCCGCCAGTGCCCCCGCCAGGGTCAGCGCATCGGTGGTCTTGTTATAGGTCAGCCCGGCATCGCCCCCGAAGGAACCATTGTCGTTGAACTGCACCTGCGTATCCGACCCGGCGGGTGTGCCGCTGCCACCAGACGCCGTCGCCCACGAAAGCGTGCCGGCACCATCGGTCTTCAGGAACTGGCCGCTCGAGCCATCCGCGCTCGGCAGGGTGTAAGTCGTCGAACCCGCCGCCGCCGCCGGTGCGAAGCCCACATAGCCCGAGGTGGCACCGGACAGACGCAGCGTGCCCTTCACATCCAGCGCGGAACCGGGGTTGTTTGTTCCGATACCGATGCGGCCGGAAGAAATGATCCGCATCGCTTCTGTAGCACCGTTATTCCCAACGAGAAAATTGATGTAGTCGGAAGCGCCGGTGCCGTATGTCGACTTCAAGGTCAGATTGGAGCCAGCATGTCCGCCGCCATATAGGACCAGACTTGCGGACGAACCGCTGTCTTCCACGCCGAGGTCGTGAAAACTGTTACCGTGGAATTTGAAACTTGTGCCGGTTTGGAAGACATCACCGACAACTTCCAGCTTGGCAGTAGTACTGGTTGTGCCGATACCCAC
>DATBKR010000668.1:0-3452 GCA_036555805.1 Hyphomicrobiaceae bacterium
CGACTCGCGCATTTGCTTGGTGCTTCCTTCAGACCCCGCCTCGCGGCGATAGCCCTTGCACTTTGCTAGCTCTTCACCTCCATCAGGTTGAGCGGAGGACTTTCACCTCCAAGCTGCTGAGCATGCCCAGCACACAACGAAGCCGCTGGCGCGGCAGTTGAGGGGCGGTCGCAGTAACCGCCTCCTGTCTGAGAGGATCGTGGGTTTTTCGCAGCCCAACCCTTCAGACAGGAGGTTTTCCGATGGCTGAGATCAGCCCTCTTCGCCGCCGTATGATCGAGGACATGACGGTCCGCAATCTGTCGCCGGCGACGCAACAATCGTACCTCAACGCCATATCGAAGTTCAGCCGGTATTTTGGTCGCTCCCCTGATCGTCTTGGCCTGGAAGATGTCCACGCGTTCCAGGTTCATCTGGTTGCAACGGGGATCTCATGGCCTGCGCTGAACCAGATCGTCTGCGCGCTGCGGTTCTTCTATGGTGTAACGCTCGGCCAGGACACGGTGCCGGAGCGCATCGCCTATGCGCGTGAGCCGAGCAAGCTGCCGGTCGTGTTGAGCGCCGACGAGGTCGTGCGCTTCCTGGAGGCAATCCCGAGCCTCAAAAGCCGCACCGCGCTGACCACGGTCTATGCCGCCGGACTGCGCGTGTCGGAAGTCGTTCTCTTAAAGATCGCCGACATCGACAGCCGGCGGATGGTGATCCGGGTCGAGCAGGGCAAGGGCGGCAAGGACCGCTACGTCATGCTCTCTCCGCAGCTCCTAAGGATTTTACGCACCTATTGGCGGCTCGCTCGGCCGAAGCGATGGCTGTTTCCCGGCCGTGACGATGAGCGTCCGCTGGTACCCAACGTATTGCACGCCGCTTGCCGTTCAGCCTGCGCGGCGGCTGGCTTGAGCAAGCAGGTGACGGTGCACACTTTGCGGCACACATTCGCGACCCATCTCTTGGAGAGCGGGGCGGACGTGCGCATCATCCAGGTCCTGCTCGGCCACGCCAGCCTCTCAAGCACGGCGCGCTACACCCGGGTCGCCACCAAAACGATCAGCAACACGCCGAGCCCGCTCGATCGGCTCCGCTTGGAAGTTGTGCCGCCCGGCTGAGCGGGTGCCATGGCTCCGGCTCTGGAGGTGGCGGATATCTTCCGCCGCCATGGCGAAGCGTTTCGACAGGCGCATTCCGGTCATCTCGGGGGCGTCGAGCGACGCATCATGGGCGCCATTACGGCGTGCCGGACGGCGGTGCTCGGGGGCCACGTCGAGCAGTGCGATGATTGTGGTGCGACCCGCATCGCCTACAACTCTTGTCGAAACCGCCATTGCCCGAAGTGCCAGGGACTGGCGCGGGCCCATTGGCTCGCGGATCGGCAAGCCGAGCTGCTGCCGGTGCCGTACTTTCATGTCGTCTTCACACTGCCGGCGCCGGTCGGCGAGATCGCGTTCCAGAACAAGGCCGCCGCCTACGGGATCCTGTTCCGCGCGGCGGCCGAGACACTCGCCACCATCGCGGCCGATCCCCAGCATCTCGGCGCCCAGCTCGGCATGACCATGGTTCTCCACACTTGGGGCCAGACCCTGCAGCATCATCCGCACGTCCATTGCGTCGTTACGGGTGGCGGGCCCTCACTTGACGGCACCCGCTGGGTCGCTTGCCGCCCCGGCTTCTTCCTGCCGGTGCGCGTCCTCTCGCGGCTGTTCCGCCGGTTGTTCCTGCAGGGCCTGCAGAACGCCTTCGATACAGGCAATCTGCGCTTCTTTGGCAAACTCTCGGGCCTCTCCGATCCCGAGGTCTTCGCCTGGCATCTCGATGGGTTCCGTCGCATCAACTGGGTCGTCTACGCCAAGTCGCCGTTCGGCGGGCCCAAACAGGTGCTGGCCTATCTCGGCCGCTACACCCATCGCGTCGCCATCGCCAACAGCCGACTGATCTCGCTGTCCGACGGCAAGGTCCGCTTCACCTGGAAGGACTATCGACAGGGCGGCAAGACCAAGGTGATGACGCTCGATGCCAACGAGTTCATCCGCCGCTTTCTGCTGCACGCCCTGCCGGACCGCTTCCATCGCATCCGCCACTATGGCTTCCTCGCCAATGGCTCCCGCAGCGACAACCTCGCCCGCTGTCGTCAGCTGCTCGAGGCCCGCGATGCTGCTGCCGCTTCCGAACCGATCGCCAATCGCGCCAAAGGCAATCGCCCGTTCACTACCGCCGACTTCGCCCTCTGTCCCGATTGCGGCGGCACCATGCGGAGGATCGCAGTCGTGCCGCGCTCGCGCACCCCTCCGCCATTCCGCTGTGATACGTCATGATAGTCCAACTGATGCCCACGGTGATCACCTTCAATGCTGCTGGCGGCGCTGCGCGCAACCCCGCCACGCGAGCCACAATGCCGATCAATCTTGCCGAGCTGGAGCGCCACCCATTCTCGGGTCGTAGACCGACGCTATCGCTGCGCGCAATGCGCGACCGCCAATGTCACTGGCGTACAAATCACTCTCCGCTCACGATCGCCAATCCACCCGAAGTGTCGATCGCCACCGCGCCACCGGCACTATCCCCATAGTGCCCACCACCCCGCGGCTTCGTTCAATCCGGCTTCTGTGAGGTCGCGCTCACCTCAGCCCTCCACGCCCCATCGGACCACCGCGACCTCACAGAACCCTCAAGATTCCCATCGGGAATCGATTCTGATTCATTGCGCTTCGGATGAACTGATTCGGAGCGCAAAGGATGGCGAAGCGGTACGAGCTCAATGACCAGCAGTGGGCGCGTATCGCTGATCTGTTGCCGGGCAAGAAGTCCGATCCCGGCCGAACCGCAAAGGATAACCGTCTGTTCGTCAACGGCGTTCTCTGGGTGTTGAGGTCCGGAGCGCAGTGGGACGAGTTGCCCGAGCGGTACGGCAAATGGAAGAGCGTACACAAACGCTTCACGCGTTGGGCGAAGAACGGCGTATGGGAGCGGGTGTTTGCCGCTCTCATCGATGATCCGAAGAACGCGTACGTAATGCTCGATGCTACCCTCGTCAGGGCCCACCAGCAGGCCGCCACCGGCAAAGGCGGCGCCAAAAAGGGGGCGCGGACGAGGCTCTGGGGCGTTCCCGAGGTGGACTGACGACCAAGATCCATCTGCTCGCCGATGCGCTCGGACGGCCGCTGCGCTTCCTTCTGACCGGCGGCCAGGTGCACGAGAGCCGCACCGCCGAGGCCATGCTGGAGGGCGTCGACAGTGACGCTGTGATCGCCGACAAAGCCTATGACAGCAACGCCATTCGCGACACGGTCAAGGCGGCCCGCATGAAGGCGGTGATCCCGTCGAACCGTTCCCGCAAGCGACCCATACGCCACGACAAGGTGCTCTACCGCGAGCGAAACCGCATCGAGCGCTGCTTCAATAAGCTCAAGCACTTTCGACGTCTCGCCACGCGCTATGACCGCCGAGCCGTCCACTTCCTC
>DATBKR010000669.1:0-3587 GCA_036555805.1 Hyphomicrobiaceae bacterium
ATTCGCCTGCGCGCACCTTCCAGTCGGCGCCGTTGACGCTGGCGGCATGGATGTCGACGACGACCTCCCCGGCGCCGGCCGCCGGATCGGGCAGGTCGCCGTATTTCAGCTCCTCCGGCCCCCCGTGTCGCTCGATGTAGATGCCTCTCATGTCCAGCCTCTTGCTCGCTCAGACATCATCGTGATTTAAGGTACCGTAGATTTATCCTTATGGACGGCGGATCGACTTGGAGCAATCTATGGCAACGAAGTCCTTGGAAATTCAGGGATTAAGTGATCGCCATGAAGGCGTTACATCCGCGCTCTCCTCGAGCTATTATGAAGCCGCCTGCGTTTGCTTGGACCGTCATCATGCCCCGCCGCGGGAGGTTACCCTCATCGACAACGGCATCGCCGACATTGCCGTTGTCGCCTGGGAAGCAAGCGATCAGAGGACACGAAATGCCTGGGCTAACAGCGTTGATGCTACCGAGGCGGGTGCATACTGTCTTGCACTAGCTCATGTTGAGATCACGCGAGGACTCGTTGCCGTCAGTCGCGCCCAGGGACGCACCGGGGTCGACTACTATCTCGGGTCGGCTGATAGTGCGCCGGAGGACTTTGAGGCAAGTGTCCGGCTTGAGGTCTCCGGCACTGATGAAGGCAATCTTACGACGATCAAGTCCCGTTTGCGGCAGAAGCTGGTACAGGCTGGGCGTATCGACAGCAACTTGCCCGCGATTGCGACCGTTGTAGCCTTCGCCCTACTGCGTATCGAAAGCGCGGACGTACAGCAATGAGTTGGGCAGAACACCATCGAGAAAGCGAGCGCCTAGCGTCAGAGGCGGAGATCGCCATGCGTCGGGGCGATGTCACCACCGCAAAAAGTCTCTATGCGAGAGCTGCCCGCTCTGAAGCATCGGCGCTATCGTTCGTCGTCGGGTCGGACAAATCGCGGACCATCGGTATTACCGCGGTGAGCGCCGCAGCTCTCTGGTACCACGCGGGCGATCCAAAGGAGGCAGCTCGCGTCTCTCACAATGCATTGACTTTGCCGGGTTTGCCTACCTTTGCAGCGGCTGAACTCCGCGCATTACTTCAGGCAATATGGAACGAGACCGCCCAACGGGAGGCGGGGCTGTCGTTTGTACCGGGGCAAGTCCTCGTTTCAGTGAAGGGCGGTCAGGTAATCACCGGTGGCGCGCCACTTGACCTTATCGTCAACAAGGTTCAAGCAATACAGAGCCTTTTCTACCGCACCGCTGAGTATCTGAAGGCGTTACCCCTCAGAAAGAAAGGTCCTCCTTCGAAGGAGATTCAGGAGCAGTGCCGACCTTGGATCTTCCAAAGCGTTCCAGGAAGCTACCAATTTGCCGTAGCAGTTCAGAAGCCTGCTCAGACTGAATTATTCCCTAGTGGGGCTCCGGAACCCGACGTGCTTACGGAGAAGTTTCTGGCAATTCTGAAGGCAGCCGCGGAGGATCCGAGCGAGGCGCTGAAGAACGAAGTGCAAAATGAGGATTATAGACTGACCTTCCTAAAGATGGCGCGCAATCTTGCTCCTACTGGCAAGGTCTTCTCAGAGATGGAAATCCGAGGTGCCGGTGATCGGGCGGCAGTGGTCCTTTCAGCTGCATCCAGAAGACTCTTCTCCGAAACGCTGAAGGGTCCATCAACTCCTGTCGACGCCCAAATAGATCAACCCAACTCACTGTTGCTAAAGGGTGTTCTCCGAGCGCTGAACCTCGACAAGGATTGGTTGGAGGTCTCGGTCGATGGAAAGTCACAAACCGTTACGGGCGTCGGCGAAACCGTTGATGATCTGATCGGCCCCATGGTCAACCGTGAGGTCAACGTGCGAGTCAAGCGGGGGCCGCGCAATTCTCTGGTGTTCATAGATATTGAGTTGGATGAGTAGGCGCCCTGCACCCGCTTCGCGAGTCCGACCAGCCGCGCATTCACCCCGTTAGCACGACGGGCTCCGGCGGCGCGCGCCCGCGGATGAGGTCGGAGGCCTTGTCGGCGATCATCAGGGTGGCGGCGTTGAGGTTGGCGGAGAGCATGGTCGGCATGACGGAGGCGTCGATCACCCTCAGGCCGTCGATCCCGTGCACGCGCAACTCGTCGTCCACGACGGCCAGCGGATCGTTCGCGGGCCCCATGCGGCAGGTGCCGGCCGGATGGAACGTGGTCGTGCCCCGCTGCTTGGCGGCGCCAAGGAGTTCGTCGTCGCTCTGCACCTTCTCTCCGGGAAAGGCCTCGTAATCGTAGTAGGGCCGCAGCGGGTCAGTCCTGAGGAGGCGCCGCGCCAGCCTCATGCCGGCCAGCAGCACCCGGCGGTCGCTCTCCTCGTCAAGGTAATTCGGCTGAATGACGGGCGCCTCGAACGGGTCGGCTGAGCCGAGGCGCACCCAGCCGCGGCTTTCGGGCCGCTGCTGCCACGAGGCGATCGTCATTCCGGGCTCGAGGTCGAGTTCCCCCTGCACGCCCTCCCGGTAGCTCGCCGGCGTGAAGGTGAGCTGCAGGTCCGAGGTGGCGACGCCGGAGTCGGAGCGCCAGAAGCAGTAGACGAGGGTGGGGTTGAGCGCCAGGATGCCCTTGCGCGTCGCCACGTAGCGGATGACCTCGCGCACCAGCTTCAGCCCGCGGGCGCGCTCGTTGATGGTGTCGATGCCCTTGACCCGCGCGGTGAAGCGCGGGGCGTAGTGGTCGCGCAGGTTCTCGCCGACGCCCGCCAGCGCGTGGCGCACCGGGATGCCGAGCGCTTGCAGGAGCTGCGGCGGGCCGATGCCCGAGAGCTGCAGCAGCTGCGGCGAGTTGTAGGTTCCGGCCGACAGGATCACCTCGCGCGTGGCCCTGACCGTGCGGGCCGCTCCGCCTCGGCCGCCCAAGGCGTAGGCCACCCCGATACAGCGCCGGCCCTGCAGCAGCAGCTCAGTGGTGTGCGCCCGTGTGCGGACCGCCAGATTGGGGCGACGGCGCGCCGGGTGCAGGAAGGCGGTTGCCGCGCTCACTCTGCGGCCGTGGCCGATGGTGCGCTGGGCGTAGGCCACCCCCTCTTGGACGGCGCCGTTGTAATCCGGGTTGCGGGGGATGCCGAGGCTGACGGCGCCGGCGATGAACGCCTCGCACAGCGGGTGGCGCCAGTCGAGATCGGAGACGGTGAGGGCGCCGTCGCGGCCGCGGAAGGTGGGGTCGCCGTCGCCGAGCCGGCGCTCCATGCGGCGAAAATAGGGAAGCACGTCGGCGTAGCCCCAGCCGCGGTTGCCCATCTGCGCCCAGGTGTCGAAGTCCATGCGCTGGCCGCGGTTGTAGATGTGACCGTTGATGGAGCTGGAGCCGCCGAGGGTCTTGCCGCGCGGGGCCAGGATGCGCCGGCCGCCGGTCCACTCGCTGGGCTCCATGCGGTAGAGCCAGTTCACGCGCGGGTCGTGGAAGGTCTTGATGAAGCCGGCGGGGATATGGAGGAACGGATGCCAGTCGCTGGGCCCGGCCTCCAGCACCAGCACGCGGGCGCTGCCGCCCTCGCTCAGCCGGTTGGCAAGCACGCTGCCGGCCGACCCGGCGCCGACGATGACGTAGTCGAAGGTCTCCACGGGGCCCCCCGG
>DATBKR010000670.1:0-3170 GCA_036555805.1 Hyphomicrobiaceae bacterium
AGGCGCAGCGGATTCGGGGAGTCCGGGTTCTTGAGGACCCGCTTCGGCAGCACCTGCGCCTGGCTCGCCCTGTGCCTCGTCTGCTGCCTTTGGGGAGCCCCCCAGCGAGTCGATGAGCGAGCCGTCGCCGAACATGTCGCGTCGGGTCGCGGCGACGGTCTCCGCGTCGCGCAGCTTGAGGGTGGCCCGGCGCGGCTGCTCGCCGCTGTCCGCGCCGGCGTCTGACGGAGATTGCGCGTCTTGCATCGCACACTCTCAACGCTGGCGGCCAACCCTTGGGGGCGCCGCCCGCTCGGTTCTTGCCTAAGTCCCGATCAGCCCTTGCCCATTCCGGTAATGCGATCGAGGAGGCGCACTTTGCGCCGCTCCCCTGGTATCGTCGCCGTTTGGGGCATCTCTGCGGCTGCCTGTGGAGCGATCGTGGCAGCCGCCGCCGCAGCGTGTCCGTCCTCGGCACCGTTGCCGTTGGCGGGCGCGGCCTTGCCCAGGCCGTCGGCCGCCTCGACGGCCTCCACCGGCCGCATTGCCGGCGCCACCGGCTCTGGCCTGCGCACGGGTACCTGCGCCGCCCGCTCCGCCAGCCGGCGGCGTTGCCCGTCGCGGGCCGCCCGCCGCGCCTGCCCCGAGGCCGGCAGCGTGCCGGCCCCGAGGCGGCGCATCTCATCCATGAAATGCGCCGCCTGCTGCGCCAGGCGCTCGTTGACCGCCGCCAGTTCGGCCCTGAGCCTGGCGATGGTGGCAGCCTGGCGCTCGGCCTGCGCCTCCGCGGAGCCGACACGCGCCTTGAGCGCAAGCCGGCTGTTGCCGAAGCCCGCGGTGCGCTCATCCGAGTGCTCGAACACCGCCAGCGCCGCCTTGAGGCGGGCGATCTCGCCGGCCTGGTCGTCGGCGCGGGCGCGGAGCGTGCGCAGTTCCTGCTCCCGGTCCGTCCGGGCGGCTTCCGCGGGGGTGCCCGCCGCGCCCGAACGCGCCAGCTGCAGCGTCTCCTCGGCCTCGGACAGGCTCTCGCGCAGGCGGCCCATTTGAGCTTCCGCCGCGGCCTCGCCCCCGCCGCCCTCGGTCGCCGCTGCGCCGGCGGCGAAGCCATCACCCAGCCGGCGCTGCAGGCGGTCGATCAGCGCGGCCTGCTCGCGCGCCTTGGCGCGCAGCACCTCCGCCTCGGCGCGCAGCGACACCTCGCCCTCGGCCTCGGGCTCGCTCGCCAGCCGGCGCTTGCGGCCGCCCCTGGTGGTCAGTGCACTGCTGAGCCGCTCGATCTCCGCGGTGCGCTGAGCGTTGATGGAGGAGGCTTCCTCCAGCGCCGCCTTCTGGCGCTTGGCGCCCTGCGCCAGCTCGGCAATCTCGCGGTCGCGGTTCGTGAGCAGGTGCTTGGCCTCGGCGAGCCGCGCCTCGACCTTGGGCAGGCGGTCGGTCACGGTCTGCTCCAGCACGCGCCGGGCGTTGAGGTTCTCGTCCAGCTCCGCCTTGATGGTGACCACGTCGTTCTCCAGCGCGGAGATGCTGGCATCGCGGCGGTTGATCTCGATGAGCTGGCGCGCCCGCCCGATCTTGGCCTGCTCCAGCTGTGCCTCCAGCTTGTGCACCCGCACGGCGTAGGCCGCGCGCAGGCGGTCGATATCGGCCTTGATCTCGGGCTCGCTGGCCGGCAGCGTGGCCTTCAGACGCCGGGTGGTGAGCCGCACCGCACGCGACCAGAAGGCCGAGGCCAGGAGCAGGCCAAGCAGGCTCGCAGCCAAGAAGCCCAAGGCCACCAGCATGGCGGATTGAATGGTCAATGGCGCATCCTTGGCTTCAGGACCGGCCGCACGCGGCAGCTGCGACACGCCCTGACGCTTCCGCGAACATCCGACGGTGGGCGTTGGTAGCACAAAACTAGGACCGCAGGCTGCTCGCGTCAGCCGAAATGTTGGCTTTGAGCTAACCGCAGCCCAGGCTCAGAATGGATTCCAAGTGGGCTGCGGGGTGTACTTCAGATAGCCTACATTGGCGCCGAGGCGCAGCCCGATACCGGTCCGGATCGGTGCTGTGACAATGTCGCCGCTCTTCTGAAAGGTCAGGCCCACGCCTCCGACCACGTAGGCGGACCCGTCAACGCCGCCGAAGCGCTGGTAGATGTCCGACGGGTCGCGCAGGTTGTACACGAGCACCATCACCTTGGAACCGTCTCCCCCCATGTCATAGCCGATGGACGGACCCTGCCAGTAGACGCGATGGGTACCGGCGTCCTTGGTGTACAGGACACCTTCACCGTATCGCAGCCCGGCGATGAAGGCACCGCCGGCGTCCTGCCCCAGGATGTATCCGTTGGGCCTCCCTTGCTGCTGGAAGGCATATTCCACGACGTTAGCGAGGCCCTTGGTGACGGTTCCGAAGAAGCGGTGCCCGGCGTCGACGATCTCATTCGAGGAGTAGGTCCGGCTCGGCCCCTCGTAGCCGTAAGGCCCCGGAGAGGCATAGGGCCCCGGGTAGGGCTCTCCCGGCAACGATCTGGGGTCTGCACCCGGCGGGTAGTAGGGCTCGCCCGCAGGCGGGCGCGGGGGCGGGTAGGGCTCGGGCGGAGGCAGCGTCCCGGAGGGCGGGTGGTAGGCGTCGTCGCGCGGCGGCGGGCCCTGGGCCGGCGCCGGCGGTGCCAGCGCCAGCGCGGCCAGCAGCGCCAGGACGGCGCCCGCCAGGGCGACAGCGGTGCGGGGTGCGGGCATGGTTCGACTCGGCGCGACGTAATCCTCGGATCGGCCCAGCCCCCACCGGATCGGGGCCGAGCACAAGCCTCTGGGAGCATTTCGCGGCAAAGTGTTACCAAAGTGTGGCCGAGTCGCAGGCCATCGTCACCTGGCGTCGGGAAAACCTTTGGCAACCTTTAACTATGCCGGGCGCTGTGGCGGCAGGGGGGCGCGCCCCCAGGCCACGAAGCCGGCATTGCGGAACTTGGGCTTGCCGTAACGCAGCGGCCCGCCGTCGAAGGCCGTCACCGTGCCGCCCGCGGCCGCCAGCACGGCGTGGCCGGCGGCGGTGTCCCACTCGCTGGTGGGCCCGGCGCGAGGATAGAGATCGGCTTGGCCGCGGGCCAGGAGCCCGAACTTGAGCGAGGACGAGACCGCCCGGCGCTCCCCTATGGAGTAGCGGCCGAGGAAGCGCTGTGTTGGGCCGTCCATGTGGGTCTGGCTGACGAG
>DATBKR010000671.1:0-1501 GCA_036555805.1 Hyphomicrobiaceae bacterium
CTCCATGCAGGGCAGCCTGAGCGAGATCCGCAAGGATGTGTCGCAGCTGCAGGAGGCGGTGGGCGAGCGCGTCATCAACGAGAAGGTGGTGCAGACGCGCCTGAGCGTGCTCGAGGACCGCGTTTCCACCATCAACGGGCAGGCGGCGTCCGGTGGCGCCCCCACGCCCGCCACCGATGCGGACAAGACCTCGCTCAGCACTACGAGCGAGCCGCCTTTCCGGCCAACGCAGGACCCCGCGCCGGCGCCGGCGACCCCCGCGCAGATCGAAACCGGGAGCATCGCCACGGCGGAGATCGTGTTCGGCGAGCCGGTTGTGACGCGCGCCGGCGCGCCGAAGCTGGCGGTGCAGCTGGCGACGGGCCCGTCGCTGCACGGGCTGCGCGCGAGCTGGGGCCAGCTGGCCCAGCAGCACGGCGACGCGCTTGCCACGCTCAAGCCGCGCATCGTGGCGCCGCGCGCGAAGAACGGCAGCTACCGCCTGATCGCCGGGCCGGTCGCGACCGAAGCCGACGCTGCGCGCATCTGCAGCCAGCTGGGCGCCGCCCCCGCGACCTGTTTCGCGACGCCCTACGGCGGCACGCCGCTGTAGACCCGGGCCTTTCCCCGGAGTGAGCACCCCTTGGGGTGAGGAAAATACCCTCTTCCTCGCCAATCCCGTGTAGAGGTGAGATGGGTCCCGCCTTCGCGGGGATGACGTTGTTGCGAGGTGGGCGCTGCCTGCGGCCATCGCCCGCGGAGACCGCTGCAGAAGTGCAGCCTGCGCAGACCCGCGCGTTGTAGAGGGTGGCTGCGGATTGGGTATCGTGAACACATCGCCGGAGGCGATTGCAGCTGCAGCAAGGGCCCTGCGGGACGGTGCGCTCGTCGCCTTTCCTACCGAGACGGTGTATGGGCTCGGCGCCGATGCGACCAACGCCCTGGCCGTCGCGGCGATCTTCGAGGCCAAGGCGCGGCCGTCGTTCAATCCGCTGATCGCGCACGTGGCCACGCCGGAGGCGGCGGCGGAACTGGGGCATCTGACGGACACGGGCGCCATCATGGCGCGCGCGTTCTGGCCGGGGCCGCTCACCCTGGTGCTGCGCAAGCGCGACGGCTGCCCGGTCGCGGAGCTGGCAACCGCGGGCCTCGACACCATCGCCGCTCGCGTGCCCGGCCACCCCGTGGCGCAGGCGCTGCTCAACGCCGCCGGCGTGCCCATCGCCGCGCCCAGCGCCAACCGCTCGGGTCACGTGAGCCCCACCACCGCAGCGCACGTCGCGCACGATCTGGGCGACCGCGTCGCCATGATCCTGGACGGCGGGCCGGCGCCCATCGGGCTGGAGTCGACCGTCGTCGACGCGACCGGACCCGAGCCGGTGGTGCTGCGGCTCGGCGCCGTCGCGCGCGAGGACATCGCGCGCGTGCTGGGCCGGCCGGTGGCGGTGGCGATGGGCCAGGCGAACGCACCCGCCTCGCCCGGCATGCTGACGCGCCACTATGCCCCGGCCGCCCGGCTGCG
>DATBKR010000672.1:0-14989 GCA_036555805.1 Hyphomicrobiaceae bacterium
CCGGTGCGCGGATAGGCGAACACCACCACGCGACCGGGGATCCTGGCCAGCGACGCCTGCGTTCCGTCGGTGGCGTCCAGCGCCACGTCCGGCACGGCCATCCCGGTCAGATGCCTTGCGCCCCCGTCGTCCTCCGGCGCCGGAATCCTGGACCAGTCGACCGCATTGAGGCTGGGCTGGTTCGGCGAGACCATGGCGCTCTCCCTCCGTGGCGATGCCAGGCGCAGCCGGCTTGGAGGCCGAGCATGGCCCGTAACCCAATGCCGCCGCGCGGCGTCACTCTATCCAAATCCAAAACCCGCCCCGCTCCAAGGCCATTTCGTCAGCCAGCCGGTCACGACCGCTTCTTCAGAAGCAACTGAACCGCAAACGCCTTCCGATCCCGCCTGAGTGCCGCACTCAGGCTCGTGGTCGCGGCCTCGGCGCGGTTCATCCAATGCAGTGCGTCCGCTCTCGTGAACCTCGCGGTAGGGTCGTAGTCCGCCTTGTGCCGAGCTTCTTGCAACTCGACGAACCGGATTGCGCAGTTCTTGATCTCAGGCGGAAAGTCGAGATTCCGCACTTCCCTGCAGGCCTTCTTGGCGAAACCGTGGTCCAACGCTCGATAGACGAGCGCCCACGCCTGGCTCAACCGGGCCGCTCCGGCGCCGACCAGCAAGTCGGCGCCGTTTCGAGCGAGCACATTGAACAGCGCGTAGTACGCCGTGCTGATGGAGCGCCTCAGATCCGCTTGGCGCGGTTTCAGCGGGCTGGCACTCGCCAACTTTCGCGCCGTTATGATCAACCACGGGCTCTCCGTGCCGGTTTGGCAACCGTCTGCTTCTCGTGGAACTTGTGCCAGACATGGGGGAAGCGTGTCTCCCCGGAACATTGACAACACTCGACAGCCTGTCGGTCGCACCAAGCTCGAGGGGCCTTTCACTCAAATCATACTGCGCCTCAACGAAGATGACAGGATCTCCGTCATGGTCCTCGCCGGCGCGGATCTCTACAGACCTGAGGCCGAACGGGGCCATGGCCTCTTGGACTACCCGCTTGATCTGCTCGACCAGTTCAGGGGCGATGGGGCGCTGTCTCTCCTGCATATGCGTATTCTACCCATCCGCCGCGGTTGCGTCCAACAAAAAATGACGCGAATGCCGAATGCTCGCCGGCAAAGGCTGTGCAGCGCTCGCCGGAACCTCAACCCTTCGTCCGCAGATGATACCGGCCGGCGATGCGGAACCCGGCGCGCTGGTAGAGGGCGAGCGCGGCGGTGTTGGCGGCCTCGGCCTGCAGATAGAGGTGGGTGCAGCCTTGCGCGGCGGCCCATGTCTCGATGGCGGCCAGTACTGCGCTCGCGCAGCCCTGGCGGCGCGCGCCGGCGAGCGTGGCCATGCACTGCACCGAGGCGAGGCGGCCGTCGGCGACCGACAGGCCGGAGCCGACCACCGCTCCGGCGCACCGGCACGACACGTACGCGCGGGCGCCGGGCAGGCGGGCGAGGATCGCGGGGGCGACGGCGCGCCGGTCCGGCGACAGGCCGGAGAGGTAGACGGCGAGCCACTCCGGGTCAGAATCGGCCGACAACGCCACATCCGTCGGAGCGCCTGCAACGTCTGGGACGGCGCGCGCCGGCCCCGCGATCTCCTTGGCCATCGTCGCGTGGTCCTCGCCGCGCTCGTAGCCCATCGATGCCAGCCGGGCATCCAAGTCGCCGGGCTCGCTTGCCTCGGTGACGGTGAACCGGCACGGCGCGCCCCTGGCCCGGTAGCGGTGCTCGGCGGCGCGCACCGCCGCCTCGAAGTCGGCGCCGCGGAGCGAGAGCGTGGAGACCGAGTTGGCCCGCAGCGAGCCGCCCGACGCATGGCGCCACAGCCAGCCGCCGATGTCGGCCGTCTCCGGCGCCGGCCACGAGCGCACCGCCGCCGCCTCGATCCCGGCCAGCTGCCGGCGGGAAACCAGGCGCTCCACCGCCTTACCCCTTCTCGCGCATGAGGCGCGCTTTCTGGCGCTGCCAGTCGCGCTTGGCGGAGGTCTCGCGCTTGTCGTGCAGCTTCTTGCCCTGGGCGAGCGCCAGCCGCAGCTTCGCCCGGCCGCGCTTGTTGAAGTAGAGCTCCAGCGGCACCATGGTCATGCCCTGGCGATCCACGGCCACAGAGAGCTTGTGGATCTCGCGCTTGTGCAGGAGCAGGCGCCGCGCCCGGCGCGGGTCGTGCTGGAAGAAGGCGCCGGCCTGGCTGTACTCCGGGATGTAGGCGTTGATGAGGAAGATGCCGCCCTGCTCGGCCGAGGCGTAGCTCTCGGCGATGTTGGCATGGCCCGAGCGCAGCGATTTCACCTCCGTGCCGGTGAGCGCGATGCCGGCCTCGAAGGTGTCCTCGATGTGATAGTCGAAGCGCGCCCGCCGGTTCTCGGCGATGCGCTTGTGCCCGTCGTCGTCCTTGGCCATTGGCACCAGAGCTGGTGTGATCGAAAAAATGCGTGAGATCGTGAAGTCGTGAGATCGTGAGATCGATTTCACGATTGGGCGATTTCACGACTTCACGAAATTGGCTCTGCGGCTTCGCCGTGGAGCCAATTATTCGGCGGCCTTCGCCTGCAGGAGCCCGACCTGGGCCAGCGCCGCGTCCACCGCCTTTTTGGTCGCCTCGGACACCGGGGCCAGCGGCAGCCGTGCCTCGGGCGAGCCGATCACGCCGAGGCGCCACACGGCATATTTCACGGGCCCGGGGTTGGTCTCCACGAACAGCGCGTCGTGCAGCGGCATCAGGCGGTCCTGCAGGGCGAGCGCCGCCTTGTGGTCGCCCTTCAGGCAGGCGTTCTGGAACTCGGCACACAGGCGGGGCGCCACGTTGGAGGTGACGGAGATGCAGCCCCGGCCGCCGTGCGCCATGAAGCCGAGCGCCGTGGCGTCCTCGCCGGAGAGCTGGATGAAGCCCTCCCCGCAGGCGAGCCGCTGCTGCGTGACGCGCGCCACGTTGGCCGTGGCGTCCTTGACGCCCACCACGTTCTTCAGCTCCCGCCGGCAGCGGGCTAGCGTCGCCACCTGGATGTCGACGATGGTGCGCACCGGCACGTTGTAGATGAATATCGGGATGTCGACGGCGTCGTTGATGGCCTTGAAGTGGCGGAAGAGGCCTTCCTGGGTCGGCTTGTTGTAGTAGCCGGTCGAGTGCAGCACGGCGTCGGCGCCCACCTTCTTGGCGTGGCGCGTGAAGTCGATCGCCTCCTCGGTGGAGTTGGAGCCCGCCCCGGCGATCACCGGCACGCGCCTAGCCGCCAGCTCCACGCACAGCTCCACGACCCGCTTGTGCTCCTCGTGGCTGAGCGTGGGGCTTTCGCCAGTGGTGCCGACGGGCACGAGCCCGTGAGTGCCCTCCGCGATCTGCCATTCGACCAGGCGCCGGAACGCCTCCTCGTCGACACCGCCGCCGCGAAACGGCGTGATCAGTGCCGTAAACGAACCCCTGAACATGGGTTGCCTGGGGGGTTGCATTGGGGTGCTCCCGAATGTCGGCCTCTTAACCAGCGCTGCTAACCAGTTCGGCTTAACCAGCACTGCAGGCCGCCACCTGACCTTGAACGGGGGTGCGGCCCTTGATAACGTGAGCGAAACCACGCGCAGCACACAATAGCCAACAAGCGGCGTGGTTTCGGACCACTATGCCGCCGGTGGGGAGGCCCGGCAAGGCCAGCCATCCCTCATGCACCGGTCACGCTGACGCCGCCACGCGCGGGCTCGGGCGCATCGTGTGTGCGCCAGGGGGCCTCGGAAACTGGGCGCCAACAAGATGGGACGTGATGCAAACTCCGTTCAAACTGGTTGCAGGATCTCTCCTCGCGGGCGTCCTGATCGGGTTTCAACCCGCGATGGCCCAGCCGAAGGCGCGCGAGAAGTCGCCCGCCAAGCCGGTCGCCGCCAGGGCTGACGGCCGAGACGCGGCCGAGACCAAACGGAAGGCGGGCGCCGCGACCGCGAAACCAGCATCGGAGCCGAAGCCGGCGGTCTCGGCCCACACAACCGAGGTGCCCCGGCTGTCGCCCGAGGAGGCTCAGCACAAGGCACGCTACGATGCCGCCACCGCCGCCATCCGCGAACGCGCGCTCTCCTCGGAGGACGCCGGCCGCATCCGCGAGGCCGTCGCCGCCATCGGCGATGGCGGCTACAGCCGGGGCAAGGCCCTGCGTGACCAGATCTCCGACCCGGCCGGCCGCAAGCTGATCGACTGGTACCTCTACCGCAACGGCTACGGCACCGCGGGCGAGATCCGCGCGTTCGTCGCTGCCAACCCGGCCTGGCCGGATCGCACGCTCCTGACCCGGCGCGCCGAGGAGAACCTGTTCGAGAGCAACGCCGGCCCCGCCGAGGTGAGGGCGTTCTTCGCCCAGCAGCCGCCGGCCACGGCGGTGGGCCTTGCGGCGCTGGCGGCGGCGCTGGCCGCCGACAAGAGCGAGGCCGACGCCAAGGCGCTGGCCGCGAAACTCTGGGTCGAGTACGACATTCCGGCCTCCTACGAGGCCGAGATCCTGAAGCGCATCGGCGGACTCCTCACCGAGGCCGACCGCAAGCGCCGGCTCGACCGGCTGCTCCTCAACGACAGCCGCTGGGCCTCCGAGCGCAAGGAGCGCGCGGCCACCATCCGGCGCGTCATCGCCCGGCTGTCGGAACCCGAGAAGAAGAAGGCCGAGGCACGGCTCGCCGTGTACCTGCGCGCCAAGAACTCCAGCCAGCTCATGGCCAAGCTGCCGGCCGAGGCGCTCGCCAACGAGTGGGGGCTGGCGTTCCAGCGGGCTCAGGCCCTGCGCCGCCAGAACAAGGACGAGGAGGCGTGGAAGATCCTCCTGTCCGAGCCGGAACCGACGCTGGCCGTCAGGCCGGACGGCTGGTGGGAGGAGCGCCGCGCCAACGCCTACGCCGCGCTCAGGGCGGGCAACCCCAAAATGGCATACGAGCTGGTGCGCGACCCCGGACCGCTGCTCGTCAACTCCCACAACGATGCCAGCTTCATGGCCGGGTGGCTGGCGCTGCGCCATCTCAACAACCCCAAGCAGGCGCTGGTCCACTTCCAGGCGCTGGCGCGATCCGCCGACGGCCCGCTGAGCCGGGCGCGCGCGCACTACTGGCTGGGCCGCACCTACGAGGCGCTGGGCGACCGCGGCAAGGCCAACGAGAGCTATCTCGCGGCGTCCCTGCAGATCGATACCTTCCACGGGCAACTGGCACGCCTCAAGCTCGACCCGCACGCAAGCGCCCTCAAGATCGACCCGCCGGCGCCACCGACGCCTGAGGAGATCGCCCGCTTCAACAGCCTGGATGCAATCCAGGCCGCCATGATCGCCCACAAGGCCGGGCTCGACCACTCCGTGGTGCGCGCCTTCCTCATCCAGCTGCGCACGCACATGAAGACCGAGGCAGAGGTCGCCATGCTGGCGCACCTGGCCGAGGCGCTGGGCGACACGCAGAGCGCCGTGCGCGTCGGCAAGTACGGCATCGCGCAGGGCTTCAACCTCATCTACTACGCCTATCCCGTGCACCGGCTGCCGGCCTACACGCCGCTGCGCCGGCCGCCCGAAACCGCACTGATTCTCGGCATCGCGCGGCAGGAGAGCGAGTTCAACATGGCCACGCTGTCAGGGGCAGGTGCGCGAGGTATCCTGCAGGTGATGCCGGTGACCGCCCGGCACGTGTGCCGCGACTACAAGCTCAAATGCGATATCCCCCGGCTGATGAAAGACCCCGCTTACAACACCATGATGGGCAGCGCCTACATCTCCGACCGCATGGATGAGTTCGGCGGTTCCTACATCCTGGCGATCGCGGGTTACAACGCGGGGCCAGGGCGGGCGCGCGAGTGGATCCGCGAGTTCGGCGACCCGCGCGACCCGCGCGTCGATCCGATCGACTGGATCCACCGCATCCCGATCCAGGAGACGCGCGAGTACGTGCAGAAGGTGCTCTCCAACATCCAGATCTACCGTGCGCGTCTCGGCGAGGAGGCGACTGCTGTCCGCATCGACGCCGACCTGCGGCGCGCCTCCGCCCCGGAGCCCAAGGGTACCGCGGGCACCAAGGGTACCGCCGCGGCCTCAGCCGACAAGTAGGAGCGCCGCTATCGCGCGTGGCGGCGGGGTGGTAGCCTCGCAGGGACCGGTGCAGAACCTCGGGCCGGTCGGATGCGGCACAGGAGGCGCTCCCACGGTGCAGGAGTGGCGCGACATCACCTTCTCGGCGCGCGACGGGTTGCGCCTCTATGCGCGCCACTACCCGGCGCCCGGCTCGGCACTGAGGCCGGTGCTGTGCCTCGCCGGCCTGAGCCGCAACAGCAGGGATTTCCACCGCCTCGCCGTTGCCCTGTCCGCCCCCGGCGAGGACGCGCGCGATGTGTACGCACTCGACAGCCGCGGGCGTGGACTGTCGCAGCGCGACCACGACTGGCGCAACTACGCGCTCCGGGTCGAGGTCAACGACGCGCTCGATTTCATGGCCATGAAGGGCCTGCACGGGGCGACCGTCATCGGCACCTCGCGCGGCGGGCTCGCCGCCATGATGATGGCGGTGCTGCGGCCGAGCGCCATCGCCGCCGCCGTCCTCAACGACATCGGGCCGGTGATCGAGCGCGAGGGGCTGGCGCGCATCGTCGCCTATATCGGCCGCATCCCCACGCCCGCCGACTGGGAGGAGGCGACGCGCATCATCTGCCAGATGAACCAGCGGCAATTCCCGGCCGTGTCGATGGAAGAGTGGGCCGAGCAGGCGCGCGCCTGGTTCAACGACGACAACGGCCTGCCGGCGCTCGGCTACGACCCCGATATCGCCAAGGCGCTGTCGCTCACGGACGAGCCCATCCCCGAGATGTGGCCGCAGTTCGGCGCGCTCGCACCCATGCCCGTGCTGGCCATCCGCGGCGAGACCTCGGACATCCTGAGCGCCCGGACGCTCGACGGGATGCGCGCCCGCCACCCGCGGCTCGACGCCTTCACGGTGCGCGGGCAGGGCCACGCCCCCCTGCTCCGCGACGGCCCCACGTTGTCCGCGATCCGATCCTTCCTGCAGCGGTGCGACCGCGAGGCTGCGGCCGCCGCTCCGCTCGTGCCGGCATGAGCATGATGAGTTCGCAATCGAATCGAGGCGCTGACCGCGGCGTCCCCTCCCCCGTCGCGCCGGAGGCGCGCACCATAGGCGTGGGGGAGGGACAGGGGCCCCTGACCCCTCCCCACAAGGGGGAGGGGAATCCGCTTGCGACCGCGGCAGGCGAGGCGGCTCATATGCACGAGCCAACGAATGCGGGCGGGGAGAGTTCTGGGCCTCCCGACTACCTCCTCTACGACGGCGAGTGCCCGGCTTGCAGCGCCTACGTGGCGATGTCGCGGCTGCGGCAGCTCTACCCGCGCCTGCGGGTGCTGGATGCCCGCGCCGAGCCGGGCCTCGTCGCCGATCTGCGCCGCAGGGGCTACGAGATCAACGTGGGCATGGTGCTGTGCCTCGGTGGGACCATCCATTTCGGGGCCGACGCCACGCGCCTCATTGCCCTCCTCGGCAAGGCCTCGCCCTCGCGCTGGCGCCGGGCCGCGCTGGCCGCCATCGGCAGCGCGCCGTGGTCGGCGCGGCTGTATCCGTGGCTCAACCGCGCACGCGGCGTGCTGCTGCGGCTGTTGCGGCGTACGCCGATTGCGTGATCGGCCGTTCAGTGACGACCGTCTGAACGACGCGCTCCGCCCCGCCGCAAGGTGTGCCGGGTCGCAACCCGATTTCCCCGCTGTTGCCCGGATGCGACCTCCTTCCAGATGGCATTTGCGATGACATCCGATTGACGGAAGGCCGGGCCCCCAATAGCGTTTTCGCATACATGCAAGCCCGCGTGGCAACGCTGGGCAACGGGAGGACAGGATGATCAGATCGGTTCTTGCATCCGCGCTCTTCGCAGCGGTCGTGCTCGCCGCACCGCTGGCGCAGGCGCAAATGACCGAGGCGCAGAAGATGGAGCGCAACAAGAAGAACGTGGTCGAGTTCTACAACGCTGTGCTGAACGAGAAGGATTTCGAGAAGGCCAAGACCTATGTCGGCGCCACCTATATCCAGCACAACCCAATCGGCGCCGACGGGCTGGAGGGCATCCGGGGCTTCATCAATTTCCTGCGCACGAAATTCCCGGACAACAAGAGCGACATCAAGCGCGTCTTTGCGGAGGGCAACTACGTGATCGTGCACGTCCATGCCGTGCGCGAGCCCGGGACGCGCGGCAACGCGATCTTCGATCTGTTCCGGCTGGACGATAACGGTAAGGTGCTCGAACACTGGGACGCGGTGCAGCCGATTCCCGACCCGGCTACCGCGCTGAACAAGAACGGCGTGTTCTGACGAAAGTGAGGGCGAGGGTCAGGCCCGCCGGCTGAAGGAGATCGGTGCAATATGTGCTACCGCGCGATTGCACCCTGCGCAGTGGCGAGGCCCCCACGCTCGATCAGCGCGCGGTACGCCGCCGCGCTCGCCTTCGGGATGCGCCGCTGGGTGGGGAAGTCCACGTAGATCAGGCCGAAGCGGCGCCGATAGCCCGAGATCCACTCGAAGTTGTCGTGGCTCGACCAGTGGAAGTAGCCTCGCACGTCCGCGCCCTGGCGCAGCGCCTCGCCCAGGGCGGCGACGTGGCGGACGAGATAGTCGGTGCGCCGCGCGTCCCGCACCTGGCCGTCCACGAGCTCGTCGTCGCCGGGCACTCCGGTGCCGTTCTCGGTGACGATCATGGGCTGGTTGCCGTAGTCGGCCTTGAGGCGCAGCAGGCCGGCGGTGAACAAGTCCGGGCGAACCGGGCCGTTGTAGGGATCGGCGGGCGAGGCCTCCCAGGTCATGCGCAGCCCCCAGTTGTCCGTGGCCGCCGGATCCGCCGCGAAGGGGAAGCCGCTGTAGAAGTTGACGCCCAGGAAGTCGGCCCGGTTGCGGGCGATGAAATCCATGTCGCCGGGCTCGATGGGCAGGTCCGCGCCCGCGCCGCGGAGCGCCGCCACGACGTCCTCGGGGTAGGTACCCTTCAGCATCGGGTCCAGGTAGAGGCGGTTCATCAGGCCGTCGGCGAGGCGCGCGGCGTTGCGGTCGGCGTCGCTGTCGGTGGCCGGCAGCGCCGGGATCAGCAGCATGGCGACGGCGGCGATGCGGCCGGGGAGGCTGCGCCTGCGGTACTCCTCGATGGCAGCGGCGGCGGCGAGCTGCTGGTGGTGCACCATGCGCGCGCCGGGGAACCAGGTGAAGGCCGACGGCGGCAGCGGCGTGAGCGGGACCGGCTCGCGCCGCGGCGTCTCCCGGAACTGCCTGGCGTAGGCGCTGAAGCCCAAATCGGTGCTGGGCTCGTTGAGGGCCAGGAACAGCTCCGCGTCCCCCCCGATGCTGTCGAACACCACGCCGGCGTAGTGCCGGAACCAGTCCACGATCTCCCGGTTGGCCCAGCCGCCGCGCTCGGCCAGGGCCTGCGGCAGCTCCCAGTGGTAGAGCGTGACGAGCGGGGCGATGCCGGCCGCCTTCAGGTCGGCAATGAGTTGCCGGTAGTAGGCGATGCCCGCCGGGTTGGGTGCGCCCGTGCCGTCAGGCAGGATGCGCGGCCAGTTGAGCGAGAAGCGGTAGGCGTTGACGCCCAGGTCCTTCAGCAGCGCGATGTCCTGGAGGTACTGTCCGCGGTCGTACATGTTGAGGGCGGCGTTGGCGGTCTCGCCGCCCGCCGCCATGCGGTCGGTGTTGGTGTACACGTCCCACACCGACGGGCCCTTGCCGTCCGCCTGCGAGCCTCCCTCCACCTGGTACGCCGCCGTCGCCGCCCCCCAGAGGAATCCCGACGGGAAGGGGCTGTGTTGCGGTCCTGTACTTACGCCGGCTGACAGAGGCATGTCTCGCTAGCCGCGCACGTTATCCATTGGCAACGATAGCCTATTTCCGCCTTGCTGCCGCCGTAAATTGTCCAGACTTGGGCGGCAGGGGATTGGGAAAGGCTACGCGCGGGGGAGGACACATGCGGAAGAGCCGGAAATCAACGCGTTCGGCGGTGCTCGCGACCGCTCTCGGCATCGTAGCGGCGGCCACGGTCGTGCAGGGCCGGTGGGGACCGATCGCGTCTGCACAGGCGCAAAGCGGCGAGGAGAAGAAGAAAAAGGAGCAGCATCACGCGCCGCCCGAGTCCAGGCCGCAACCGCCCCCGCGCGCGCCCAGGGCGACTCTGCCGCCGCCGGAACGGCCCGCGCAGCAGTTCCAGAAACACCAGCCGCTGCCGCCTGAGCGGCCCGCCCAGCGGTTCCAGCCGCTGCACGAGAAGCCAGTTCAGCAGGTCCAGCCGCCGTCTTATTCGCCCAAGGCCGTCGGCACCCCGCCGCCTGCGGAGTTCAAGAAGGAAGGCGTCAAGCGCCTGCCGCCGCCGGCCGGCGAGGGGCCGGGCCAGCTGCAGGGGCAGGGCGCGCCGCCAAAGGGGCCGCCGCCCGACTTCCAGAGGGCGCCTGGGCCCGTTGCCAAGCCTGCGGGCCCCGCGGGACCCGCCACCGTCGGCCCGGCGACGCCGCGTCCGACCGTTGGCAACCAGGGCTTCGCGCTCAAACGCTTCGAGGACGTCCAGAAGGGCCGGCAGGTGCACATCGAGGAGGGCGGCCGGCGCAAGGTGATCGAGGAGCCCGGCAACCGCTTCATTGTACGGGAGAACAACCGGGCGATCATCCGCCACGACGAGGCGGAGCGCTTCCTGCGCCGACCCGGTGCCAGGTCGGAGCGCCGGCCTGACGGCAACGTCGAGACCTTCTACGTGCGGGCCGACGGCGTGCGCATCGTCACGGTGGTCGATGGCAACGGCCGGCTCTTGCGCCGCTTCCGCCGCGACCGTGACGGCCACGAGCACAACATCATCGACAACCGCCGCTTCTACCGCAACGTCGCCATCGGCGTGGGCATCGGCGCGCTGGGGATCGTCGCGCTCAACCTGGCGGCGCCGCGCGTGACGATTCCCTACGACCGCTACATCGTGGACTACGACCGTGCGTCCGACGACGACCTCTACGAGACGCTGGACGCCCCGCCGATCGAGGATCTGGACCGCGCCTACTCGCTGGAGGAGATTCGCTACAACTACGAGCTGCGCGCGCGTGTGCGCTCGATCGACCTCCACACCGTCACCTTCGACTCCGGCGCCTGGGAGGTCGCTCCCGACCAGTACGACAGGCTGGAGCGCATGGCGCGCGCCATCCTGCGCGTGCTGCGCGACAACCCGGACGCGGTGTTCCTGATCGAGGGCCACACGGACGCGGTCGGCTCCGACGAGGACAACCTGAGCCTGTCCGACCGCCGCGCCCAGGCGGTGGCCGAGATCCTGTCGGAGACCTTCGGGGTGCCGCCGGAGAACTTGGTCACCCAGGGCTACGGCGAACAGTACCTCAAAGTGAACACGCAGGGGCCGGACCCGCGCAACCGGCGCGTCAGCGTCCGCAACGTGTCGGGGCTGATGGCCGAGCGCTGAATGCAGTCGGGCGGCGACAGGCCGGACGGGCGCGGCGGGGCGTGGATGACGTGGGGCCCGTGGGGCCTCACGCTCGCCGCAGGGGTCGTGGCGGGTGCCGTCTTCCTCGCGATGCCGGACATCGACCTGGGCGCTGCACGGGTCTTCTACGCCGCCAATGCCGGCTTCGTAGGAGATCGCCTGGGCTGGGTGCACGCGCTGCGCCAGGCGTTCGTCGGCCTCTACGTCGGCACCATCGCGCTGTGCCTGGCGGGGCTCGCGCAAGTCTGGCGCGGCCGGCCGCAGTGGCTGCAGCTGGGCAAGGCGCAGTGGCTGTTCCTGGCCGCGTGTCTCGCCGCCGGGCCCGGCCTGGTCGCCAATCTAGTGTTCAAGGACCATTGGGGCCGCGCGCGCCCCAGCCAGATCGCCGAGTTCGGGGGCAGCAAGGCGTTCACGCCGCCGCTCCTGATTGCCAGGCAGTGCAAGCGCAACTGCTCGTTCATCAGCGGCGAGGCGGCTTCGACCTACGTGACGCTCTACGCCGCCGCCGCCGTCGTCCCGCAGTGGTCCGGCGCGCTGATCGTCGCGGGAACGGTCGCCGGGCTCGCCACGGGGCTGGTCCGCATGTCGCAGGGCGGGCACTTCCTGAGCGACGTCGTATTTGCGGGCGTGTTCATGGCGCTCACGGTGCTGGCGCTGCGGTGGCTGATGCTGCGCGGCGGGCTCAGCTCCGGCCCTCGCCCCGACGCCCCCGCGCGAGAGGCTCCAGGCCCGCCGCCGTAAATGCCGGGGCCGCCTCGGGCGATGCCAGCGTCTCGAGGAATGCGCGGGCGATGGAGGAGCCCGGAGCACCTACGAAGACGGCGGCAGAGAACACGCCGGGCGTCTGCAGGCTCGCCGGCAGGGGGCCGACGATGTCGAGGCCAGGCACTGCCTTGAGCTCGCTCACCTGCTGCACCGCCATCTCGACCTCGCCGCGCGCCACCGGCTCGCCGGTCATGCCGGTCGGGACGATGGTGGCCTTGGCGTTGACCGCTTGCGAGATGCCGAGCCGCTCGATCAGCCCGGCGAAGAACACACCGCTGGCACCGAGGCGTGAGTAGCAGATCGAGCGCGCCGCCAGCAGCGTCGCTTTCAGCGCCTCGGCCGTGCCGATATCCGGCCTGTGTGCGCCGGCCTTTACCGCGAGGCCGACAACCGAGCGCACCAGATCGACGGCGCTGGGCCCGTCCAGGATGCCGAGCTTGGCCAGTTCGTCCACGCCCTCGCGGGTGAGGATGGCGGCGTCGGCTCGCTCCCCACCCTTGACTAGCGCGACCAGCGCATTGGTCGGTCCGAGGTCGGTCGCGACCCCTGTTCCTGTCGCCCGCTCGAACCGGGCGATCAGGTCGGGCAACGCGCCCTGTATGGCGCGGGTGGAGAGGATGCGGATAGAACTCGGCATGCGGCCCCGTCAGCAGAATTTCCCCGGCAGATCTGTTATCGGCATCATGATGGTGCTATCTGGCCATCATGACAATCACTCTGACACGTGAACAGGTCGAGTGGCTGGAGCGCCAAGTCGCTGGCGGCGAATTCGACTCCATTGAAGACGCCGTGCGCCTTGCGGTAGCCGATCTCATGAGCCTCGACACGGGCGACCTCGCCTGGGCCGCACCTCTGGTGGAGCAAGCCCGTGCCGCGCTGGCGCGAGGCGAGGGCCTCCCAGCCGAATCCGTCAAGGCTGAAATCGACACCTACCTGAAGTCGATCGGTGCGCGATGACGCGCGTGGTCCTCTCACCTCAGGCGAGGATGGGTCTTCACGCGCGCGATGCGGCGAGAGCGGTAAGGGTCAACACCCCGCGGCCCACCCTCCCGCCATGCAGAAATCGAAGTCGCAGCCGTCGGGGGCTTGCATCACTGCTTCGCGGAACAGCTTGTCATAGCCGCGAGCCATGGGGTCAGACCCGCTGGGTCTGACCCCTTCGCGGCGCCGGGCCAGTTCCGTCTCGTCCACCAGCAGATCGAGCCGGCGGTCCTTGACGCTGAGGCGGATGCGGTCGCCGGAGCGCGCCAGCGCCAGCGGGCCGCCTACGGCCGCCTCGGGCGCCACGTGCAGCACGATGGTGCCGTAGGCCGTGCCCGACATGCGGGCATCCGAGATCCGCACCATGTCCTTGACGCCGGCCTGGAGCAGCATCTTGGGGATCGGCAGGAAGCCCGCCTCCGGCATGGCGGCCGGGCTGCGCGGACCTGCATTCTGCAGGACGATGAAATCGTCCGCCGTGACGTCGAGCGCTGGGTCGTCGATGCGTGCGGCGAGGTCTTCGAGCGAGGAGAACACCACCGCCCGGCCGGTCTTCTCGAACAGCTCCGGCGTGGCGGCGGAGCGCTTGAGGATGGCGCCGTCCGGGGCAAGCGAGCCGAACAGGGCGACGAGGCCGCCCTGCCGCTCCAGCGGCTCGGCCGCCGACTTGATGACGCGGCGGTCGACATACGCGCCCTCCTCGGCCGCCAGGCGCTCGCGCAGCGTCTCGCCGGTGACAGTCATGCAGTCGAGGTGAAGCAGCGGCTTCAACTCGCGCAGCACCGCGCCGATGCCGCCGGCGGCGAAGAAATCCTCCATGTAGAACTCGTCGCCCACCGGCTTCACCGCCGCCAGCACCGGCGTCGTGTCGGACAGCGCGTTGAGGCGGGCGAGATCCAGCTTCAGGCCGACGCGGCCGGCGATGGCCGCGAGGTGGATCACGCCGTTGGTGGAGCCGCCGAGCGCCAGCAGCACGCGCACCGCGTTCTCGACCGCGCTCGCCGTGACAATCTTGTCCGGCGTGAGGTCGGAGCGCGCCAGTTCCACCGCGCGCGCGCCGCTAGCTTCGGCCGCGCGCAGACGGTCGGCGTGCACGGCGGGAATGGCCGCGGTGCCGGGCAGCGTCATGCCCAGCGCCTCGGCGATGGCCGCCATGGTGGAAGCGGTGCCCATCACGGCGCAGGTGCCGGCGGTGGTGACGAGGCGGCTCTCCACCGCCTCGATCTCTGGCCGGCTTAGGTTGCCGGCGCGGTATCGCGTCCAGAACTTGCGGCAGTCGGTGCAGGCACCGACACGGTCGCCCTTGTAGCGCGAGGTCATCTGCGGGCCGCCGATCAGCTGGATCGCCGGCTTGCCCGCGCTGGCCGCGCCCATCAGCTGTGCCGGCACGGTCTTGTCGCAGCCGCCCATCAGCACCACGGCATCCATGGGCTGGGCGCGGATCATCTCCTCGGTGTCCATGGCCATGAGGTTGCGGAACTTCATGGAGTTGGGCGCCAGCGTGGATTCGTGCAGCGAGATCGTGGGGAACTCCAGCGCCAGCCCGCCGGCGGCCGCCACGCCGCGCTTCACGGCGTCGAGCAGCTCCGGGAAGTGCCGGTGACACGGGTTGAAGCGCGAGTGGGTGAAGGCGATGCCCACCACCGGACGGGCAAGCTCGCTTCCCGAGTATCCCATCGACTTGGCGAACGCGCGCCGCATGTAGATCGAGAAGTCGCGGTCGCCGTAGCTCTGCAGCCCGCGCAGGAAGCCGCGCTCGG
>DATBKR010000673.1:0-14752 GCA_036555805.1 Hyphomicrobiaceae bacterium
CGCCACCTCCACCGCCTGGCCCGGCCACAACACTTCCTCCGCGTTCTCGGCCAGCACCTTGACGGTGATGGCGCCCGTCTGCTTGTCCACCTGATTGTCGATGAAGGCGATGGTGGCGGGCACCACCGTGCGCTGCCGCCCCGGCACGGCCACGTGCGCCGTGGCCTTGGCCTCGAGCGCGCGCCGCACGGCGGGAAGCTCGCGCTGCGGGAGTGCGAACGTGACAAGGATCGGCCGGGTCTGGTTGATGGTCACCAGCGCCGCTGCGTCCTGCGCCCGCACCTGGGCGCCGAGCTTGGCGGAGAGGCTCCCCGTGCGCCCGGTGATCGGTGCGCGGATGGTGAGATAGTCGAGTTGCGTCTTCTGGGAGTCGAGCTGCGCCCGCCCCGCGGCAATGCTGGCCTTGAGGCCCTCCACCGCGAAGCGGGCCTGGTCGAGCGATGCCTCGGTGACCACCTGCTTATCGATCAGGGCCAGGCGCCGCGTCAGCGTGGCTTCGGCGTCGCGCAGGCTCGCCTCGTCCTTGGCGATGTTGGCCTCGGCCTGCGCGATCTGCGCCTTCACCAGGCGGTCGTCGAGGCGGAACAGCACGCTGCCCTCGGTGACGAGATCGCCCTCGCGGAAGGCCACCTCCACGATCTGGCCGTCCACGCGCGGGCGCACCGCCACGGCGGCGAGGGGTTCGACGGTGCCCGGCGCCGACAGGATCACCGGCATGTCGGCTTCCACCACCGTGGCTGCGGTCACCGGCGCCGTCGCAGCGCGGGCCTTGCCCCCACCCTTGATGCCGACCTTATCGACGGTCTTGGCGGTGTCGTCCGGAGCCGGGCCGTGGCCCGGCGCCAGCCAAAAAAAATAGGCCGCGGCGGCGAGGACTGCGGCAGCGGAGAGCGTCACGCTCACTGCAGGTGCCATGCGCGACCTTGATCCACCCTTCGTCATGCCTCCGACCACCCACCTTGGCAGCCGCCGCCGGCCGCTTTGCCGAGGTCCCGAGCATCCCGGCTCTCGGCAGTCTAGGGCCTGCCGATGCTACAGGCGATGGGGTGGCCCGGAAATATTACACGCGCCCTGCCGGCGTGCAGCTTGTTCGCCCACCAACGCGCAGGATGGGTGTCATCCGTCGCCGGCGACGGATGACAAGCCAGCAACGTAGGGCGAAGCCGTTGCGCGGCAGCCCCAGCGCGGGGTTGTCGTGCGGTGTCAGATCCAGAGCATCTGACACCGTCCCGGCGTCGGGAATCTCCTTTTGCGCCAAAGACTAGCCGACAGCCTGCATTTGCGCGCGCGTGGTCAGGCGCAACTCGTCGGCTCCGAGCGGGGTGAAATAGGCCGCGACCATGGACTCGCTCACATCCGGCAGGTGAGCGGGCTGCCACTTCGGTGTGCGATCGCGGTCGATCAGCGCGGCGCGCACGCCTTCGTAGAAGTCGTGGCCCTCCATGAACCGGCATGCGAGGCGATAATCCTGCTGCAAGGTGGCGCTGAGGTTGAGCTGCCGCGCCTGCTGCACGGCCCGGTGGGTGACTTTCAGCGACGTGGGCGAGCGCTGCTCCAGATCGCGCAGGACGCCCTCGGCCCAGACGCGTTCGGCCCCCCGCTCGGCCTGCAGCCTCGCGACGATCGCCTCGACGCCCTCGGCGCCGAAGCAGCGGGCGATGGCGGGCCGCAGCAGGTCGAGTTCGCCGGGGCCCGGGTCCATATGGCGCGCATCGAGCACCTGGTCCACCGGGTCGGCGTCCGCTAGAGCCGCCCGCACCTCCGCGAACTGTACCGCCTGCAGGCAATGCGTGACGAGCCCGAGCCGATAGGCGTCGGCGCGCCCCACCGCCCGCCCCGTCAGCGCCAGGTACATGCCGACCTCGTCTGGCAGGCGTGCGAAGGCCCAGCTCACGCCGTCGTCGGGGAACAGGCCGATGCCGGTCTCGGGCATGGCGAAGCGGTAGCGCTCGCCCGCCACGAGGTGCGTGCCGTAGAGCGTGACGCCCACACCGGAGCCCATCACCACGCCGTCGATCAGCGCCACGGTCGGCTTGGTGAAGCAGTCGAGCTGCCAGTTGAGGGAATATTCCGCCGCCAGCATGCGGCGCGCGTCGGGAAGGGACCGCCGGCCGCACTCCACCATCTCGCGCACGTCGCCGCCGGCGCAGAAGGCGCGGTCGGTGGCCGATACGATCACCGCGGCATAGACCTGAGGGTCGTGGGCCCAGCCTGCGAACGCCGTGGCGATGGTGGCGCGCATGGTCGCGGTCAGCGCATTGAGCGCCCGCGGCCGGTCGATGGCGATGACCCCGGCGGCGCCGTCCATGGCGGCCGTAATCTCCGCGCCCGACGCAGCCACGCGCAGCTTTGCGTTAGCCGTTCCCTCGCGTCCTGTCACACCGTTGTCTTTCACAGGTTGTCCCCAGAAGGCTTTCATTTTCGCGGGAATGCCACAAATTCTGCCAGGGCATGATAGCTGAGTCAGCTGGATGTCGTTGTGATTCGCGTTGGGGTCCCGATTTGGGGGTAGGTATTCCTGATGCAGATGACACGCGGGATGGTCCTCGCATGCGCCCTTGTCGCTCTTCCGGCTCTTTCTCCCGTCGCCTCGGCACAACAGCCTGAACTTGTCGGCACCGCGGGCAAGCCCCCGCTGGCCGCCACAATCGAGGCCAGCTGGCCCACGGTGCTGACGCCCAGCCCACCCGGCACGCCCGGCGACCAGTCGGCGCCGTCCTCATCCGAGTGGCCCGCCCAGGAGATCGCCGACGGGCGGGCCCATTGCGCCGCCCTGCTCAAGGGTCTCGACCTCGTCGCCGTTCCAGCCGAGCCTATCCGCGAAGATCGCGACGGCGAGACTTGCGGAACGCCGGCGCCCATGCAGCTCGTCAGCATCGGCTCGAGCCCGCAGATTACCTTCTCGCCGCCCGCCATGCTCACCTGCGACATGATCGCCGCCCTGCACAAGTGGCTGGTGGGCGACGTGCAGCCGCTGGCGCGCAAACACCTGGGTTCGCCCGTCATCAGCGTGAAGACCATGAGCTCGTTCTCGTGCCGCACGGCCTACAACCGCGCCAGGACGCGGCTGAGCGAGCACGGGCGCGTCAATGCCCTGGACCTCGGCGCGTTCGTGACGGCCCAGGGCGAGACCAGGGTGGTGGCCGACTGGGGGCCGGTGGCGCGGGAGCTTGCGACCAAGGTCGGCCCAACCCAGGCCGAGGCCATCAAGCGGCAGGCCGAGGCCGCCGCGGCGGCGCGCAAGGCGAGGCCCCAGCCGAAGACCGGCGATGGGCCGCGGCTCGCATCACCGGAGACCGTCAGGTCCAACAAGTCGTTCCAGGCCGACGCGACCATCCCCATCGGCATCCCGCGCATTACGCTAGGCGCGCAACCGTCGGGCGGCGCCACCGATCTGTCGACGGGCCTCGGCTGGGCCCCGCCCAGCCGCCTCGGCGGACCCAAAGCGGACACCGTGACCGCCCCCGCCGCATCGACCGCCGCCAAGGTCGCCTTCCTGCACGAGGTGCACAGCGCCGCCTGCGCGATCTTCGCCACGGTGCTCGGTCCCGACGCCAATCGGTACCACAGAAACCACTTCCACCTGGACATGGCCGGGCGCAAGAGCGCGAGCATCTGCGAATAGCCTGCGGCAGCCAGGCAGCTGGCGCGCGCTCGGGCGCCGCTGGACCTCTCAGCGCCGCGTGAAAGCCACGCTGCTGGGTGCGGCCGTGCAGCACGGGTCCGTGCGCAGCTTGCCGTAGGCACCCATGAGCCGCCGCGCGAGATCGCCATTCCGTTCCATGTAGCCGGCGAGCATTTCGGCGCTGCAGGCGCGCCACTCGGCCACCTGATCGGGCGTAAGCTCCTGGACCTTGACGCCTTTGCTGCCCGCAAAGGCACGGGCCTTTGCCTCGATGTCGGTCAGGCGGTCGCGCATCTCGCGCTCCACGCTTGCGGCCGCATCGAGCATGAGCATCCGGTGATCCGATGACAGCGATTGCCATGTCTTCTCGTTGATCACGAGGAAAAACTCAACCGGAGAGTGCGCCGTGTAGGTAACGGTGTCGGTCACCTTCCAGAGGCCCCGGGGTTGGAGTGCCGGGAAGCTGAGCATGGCCGCATCGACCGCTCCGTCTTTGATGGAATCCTGAAATCTCTCGACTGTGATTGCAGACGGCCTGCCGCCGCACCGCGCGACGAGCTCCTCCAGGGCCTTCCCGGGCACAGCCACTCTTTGATCCTTGAGCCGCTCCGGGTCCGCCACATCGCCGCCTTTGGAGAAGAACACGGTGTCGCCCAGCGGTTGCCACCAAAGGACGCGTACGCCGATCTGGGCAAGGATGGCATCGTCGATCAGGCTTCTGACCTCGCTGCCTCGGCTCGCGGCCGCTCGCACCAGGGCGCGGAAATTGAAGAGGAAAGGCTGGTCGAGGATGCCGACGGCAGGAACCTTGCGCGCAAACTGCTGCGACGCGGTGGTGCCGATGTCGACGGCGCCGGCCGCGACCGCGTCCACGACCTGCTCGTCGCGGAACAGCTGGCTCTTGTCGAAGATCTCTATGACGATGGCGCCGCCCGACCGGCTTTCGGTCTCCTCCTTGAAGCGCGACATGCTCACGCCGTAGAAGGGGTTCGAGATCGGGCCTTGCAGGTTGGCCCTCAGCTTCACCTGTTGGGCGCTAGCCTCGTGCAGTGGAAGCAGCAGCGCTCCCAGCAATAAAGCGAACAATCGACACTTCATCATATCCCCCGACAAAAACCTATCCAGTAGCCGGTGCGATCAAGGCAGCAACGTGGCTTTCCGCTCCTCAGTCCAGGCACGGCAGGCCGGCAACAGTATGGGGCCGTGCCATTCTGGTCCCGTCTCCGACAAGTCGCACCTTTTGCGGAAGGGGGTGCGCCGGCCGCCCGCAATATGCGAGCCGCGCATCACGGATGTGTTATCGTGGAAGCCAAACCAGGGCCGTGGTGGGCGCGTAGTCGCCTCGTGACCGTCGCGCGGCCGCGTCGCCTTGCCTTGCCGCCCTGCGGGCGCGACAACCTGTTCTGGCTGCTACGCCCACCCAACCGCGGAGTGTGTGCCATGAGTGCCATGAAAGGACTTTCGCACCGCCGACCCGCACAGGAAGCGGACACCGCAAAGGTCGTCCCGCAACGTGCCGCGGCGGCCGCTTTCCCGGTGGTGCGCATGCGCCGCAATCGGCGCGCGGCCTGGGCGCGGCGGCTGGTGGCCGAGAACGCGCTGACGGCCGGCGACCTGATCTGGCCGATCTTCGTGGTCGGCGGCCGGGGCGTGCGCCAGGAGGTGCCCTCCATGCCCGGCGTGCACCGCCTGAGCGTCGATGTGGCCGTGGAGGCGGCGCACGAGGCAGCGGCCCTCGGCATCCCCGCCATTGCGCTGTTCCCCTATACCGACCCGAAGCTGCGCACGGACGACGGGCGCGAGGCCCTCAACCCCGAGAACCTCGTCTGCACGGCCACGCGCGCCATCCGCGCGGCCAAGCTCGATCTGGGCGTGCTGCTCGACGTGGCGCTCGACCCCTACACCAGCCACGGCCATGACGGGTTGATGCGGGACGGCGACATCGTCAACGATGCCACCCTGGAGATGCTGGTGCGACAGGCCCTGGTGCAGGTGGAGGCCGGTTGCGACATCATCGCGCCCTCCGACATGATGGACGGCCGCGTTGGCGCCATCCGCGCGGCGCTGGAGGCCCGGGGGCACTCGAACGTGCAGATCATGGCCTATGCCGCCAAGTACGCCTCGGCGTTCTACGGGCCGTTCCGCGATGCGGTAGGCTCGTCCGCCACCCTGGTGGGCGACAAGCGCACCTACCAGATGGACCCTGCCAACTCCGACGAGGCGCTGCGCGAGGTGGCGCTCGACATCGCCGAGGGCGCCGACATGGTGATGGTCAAGCCCGGCATGCCCTATCTCGACATTGTGCGGCGCGTGAAGGACGCGTTCGGCATGCCCACCTTCGCCTACCAGGTGTCAGGCGAGTACGCGATGCTGATGGCCGCGGCCCAGAACGGCTGGCTCGACGGCGACAAGGTGATGCTGGAGGGCCTGCTGGCCTTCAAGCGCGCCGGCGCCGACGGGGTGCTGACGTATTTCGCCCCGCGTGTTGCGCGGCTGCTCAAGTAAAGCGGGAAAGGGGAGTCGGGAGTGGGGCTGTTCCGCCAAGATCACCCTCCCCATTCCCTACTCCCCACTCCCCTTTCCCCACTCCCCATTCCCCACTGGCTTCTTCCCGCATCACTCGTGTTGCATGAGCTTGGCCGGGCGCCCCATTGCCGGCCCTTGATTGCGCGCGCCCCCCTCACTTATCATCGCCTGCGGTGGCCGCTGGTGAGCGCGTAGGTGCCAATGAGCGAGCAGAGGAAGCATTTCCCGGAGTTCTACGTCACGGCCCCTCAGCCCTGCCCCTACCTTCCCGGGCGGTTCGAGCGCAAGCTGTTCACGCATCTCACCCACGAGAAATCGCCGCTCCTCGTCGACAACCTGCTCAGGGGCGGCTTCCGGCGCAGCCAGAACATCGCCTACATGCCCTATTGCGAGGGCTGCCAGGGCTGCGTGTCGGTGCGCGTGCTGGTCGACGAGTTCAAGCCGTCGCGCTCCATGCGGCGGGTGCTGGACGCCAACCGGGACCTCGTCCCGCAGCGTCTGCAGGCCACGCCCACCTCGGAGCAATACTCGCTGTTCCGGTCCTACATCGACGAGCGCCACGCCGAGGGGGGCATGGCGGACATGTCGGTCCTCGACTACGCGATGATGGTGGAGGACAGCATCATCGACACCTTCATGACCGAGTACCGGCTGGGTCCCCAAGGCGGCGCCGCCGGACGGCCGCCTTTGGTGGCGGTCGCCCTGAGCGACCGCCTCTCGGATGGCGTCTCGATGGTCTACAGCTTCTACGACCCGGAGGCCACCAGGCGCGGCCTCGGCACCTTCATGATCCTCGACCACATCGCTCACGCCAGGCGCCTCGGCTTGCCCTACGTCTACCTGGGCTACTGGATCGGCGGTTCGGCCAAGATGAGCTACAAGCAGCGCTTCCAGCCGCAGGAGCGGCTCACGTCCGGCGGCTGGTCGCGGGCGTAGGCTCCACCATGTTCTCGCTTGCCGAGCTCGAAGCCGCCGCGGCGTTGGTGCGCGCAGTCGTTCCGCAGACGCCGCAGTACGCCTGGCCGCTGCTGGCCGAGCGCACCGGCGCCGAGGTGTGGGTGAAGCACGAGAACCACACGCCCATCGGCGCCTTCAAGCTGCGCGGCGGTCTCGTGTACATGGACTGGCTCATCCGTTCGGGACCCAAGGTGGCCGGCGTCATCACCGCGACGCGCGGCAACCACGGCCAGTCGGTGGCGCTGGCGGGCCGGCGCGCGGGCGTCCCGGTGACGATCCTGATCCCCCGCGGCAACAGCGCCGAGAAGAACGCCGCCATGGCGGGCTTCGGCGCCGAGCTGATCGTACACGGCCGCGACTTCGACGAGGCCAAGGCGCGCGCCATCGAGCTGGCCAAGGAGCGGCGCCTGCACTACCTGCCGTCCTTCCACCCGCGGCTGGTGCGGGGCGTGGCCACGTATGCGCTGGAGCTGTTCCGGGCGGTGGCCGGCCTCAACACCGTCTACGCGCCGATCGGCATGGGCTCCGGCATCTGCGGATTGATCGAGGTGCGCGACCTCCTGGGGCTTCGCACCGAGATCGTGGGCGTCGTCGCCGCCGCCGCGCCGGCGGTCGCGCTGTCCGTGGAGGCGGGCCGGCCCGTCCCCACCGACTCGGCGCAAACCTTCGCCGACGGTATGGCATGCCGCGAGCCACATCCAGAGGCCGTCGCGCTCATCGCCAGGGGTGCCGCGCGCATCGTGCGCGTCGAGGAGGACGAAATCGCCGGGGCGATCCGCCTCCTCTGGGCCGCCACTCACAACGCCGCCGAGGGCGCGGGCGCCGCGGCCCTGGCCGCCCTCCTGCAGGAGCGCGAGCGCATGCGCGGCAAGCGCGTCGCGCTGATCCTGAGCGGCGGCAACATCGACACCAGCGTTCTGCGCACCGTGCTGCAGGGGCAGACGCCGGCGGCATAGGGATTCCACGCCTGCGAATGCGGACCTATGCCCGAACTGGACTCGGGTGCGCCGCCCGCTACCATGCGCGCTATGGCTGACCATGAGAAACTTACGCAACTTGTCACCGGCGTGATCCTCGCCGGCGGGCAGTCGCGCCGCATGGGCGGCGGCGACAAGGGGCTGCTCGACCTCGCCGGCAGGCCGATGCTGGCCCACGTCATTGCGCGCCTGGCGCCGCAAGTGGGGCGCGTGGCCATCAATGCCAACGGCGATCCGGCGCGCTTCGCTGCCTTCGGCCTTCCTGTCGTGGCCGACACGATGCCCGGCTTCGCCGGCCCGCTCGCCGGGGTGCTGGCGGGCATGCGCTGGTCGCTCGCCAACGCACCGGCGGCACGCTGGATCGCCACGGCGGCGGGCGACGCGCCGCTCCTGCCCACGGACTTGGTGGCCCGCTGCCTGGAGGCCCTTGACGGGCGTCCCGGCGCCATCGCGCTCGCCCAGTCGGCGGGCGGGGTGCATCCGGTGATCGGGCTGTGGCCGGTGGTGCTCGCCGACGACCTGGAGGCCAGGCTGGCCGCGGGCGTGCGCAAGGTGCTGCATTGGACCGACCGGCACGGCACCGTGCCGGTCCCTTTCCCGTTCGTGCACGCGGGGGGACGGGACCTCGATCCGTTCTACAACGCCAACACCCCGCAGGAGCTGGACGCGTTGCGCACCCTGCTGGCTCACCCTGCGAGCTGACTCCTGGCAGGACACCGATGGAGACGCCCGCAAACATGCCGCCGCGCCGCCGTCCGCCCGCGATCGGCGTCGCCGGCTGGAAGAACTCCGGCAAGACCACGCTGGTGACCGGCCTTGTCGCCGAGCTTGCCCGCCGCGGGTTCAAGGTGGCGACCGTTAAGCACGCCCACCACGCGTTCCAGATCGACGATGCCGAGACCGACAGCGCGCGCCATCGCCGCGCCGGCGCCGCCCAGGTGGCCATCGTCTCGGCCAGTCGCTGGGCGTTGGTGCGCGAGCTGGGCGCCGACCCGGAGCCCACCCTCGACGAGATGATCGACCGTCTCGACCCCTGCGACCTCGTTATCGTCGAGGGTTACAAGAGGGCGCCGATCCCCAAGATCGAAGTCCGCCGCCGCGCCTCCGCGCGCGCTGAGCCGCTGGCCCCGGCCGACCCCGACGTCGTCGCCATCGCCGCCGACCACGCCTGCGATGGCGCGGGCAGGCCGGTGTTCGCGCTCGACGATGCCTCCGGCATCGCCGATTTCGTCACCCGGCGGCTGGGCCTGGCGGTACGCGGCTGACCGCGCGCGGGTGTGTCTATCACGCACGATCACGTGCAGCGCTTCGTGCGATCAATGTTCGTCACGCTCGTGTGACAGCCGCTTTGCGCGCCGGCGCGGTGGCGCTATATGCCGGGCCGTCGGGGACCGCTGCGCAAGCCCCCCGGCGCAGCGCTGGCCTGCAAACAAAAGATGCCCATTCTCAGATGGGAGAGGATCATGAGACTTCTGACTTACGCCCTGATCGCCTTTTCGGTCCTGGCCGGCGCCGTGGCGCCCGCCAGCGCGTTCGATGCCAAGTCCTACTTCCAGCAGCTCGAGCGCAACCTCCCGTAACCTCCGCGCGAGCACAAAAAAAGGGCCCGTGTTCCCCACGCGGGCCCTTTTCGTTCGCCTCGGCGGCCATCGTCGGCGCCGAGCAGCAGCGACCGAAGCGGAGCGTCTCTGTCAGCCCAGGTCGATGTCGCCTTCGACCACGTGCGCAAGGTCGGTGCCGGCGGCCGTCACCACCGCCTTCACCTTGAGTTTCCCCTTTTCGAGCTTGCGCGCGCGCACCACGCGCTCGATCTCGCGCTGCGACGTGACGCCCACCTGCTTGAGGAATTTGCGCATCGACAGATTGAACTTGTCTTCGTTCATGGCTGCTCTCCTTTGTCCGATGGCCTTGGCTGTTGCTCAATCATCCCAATATTGGCTGCGGCGCGTTGCTGCGCTGCAAATCGGCCGGTGACGGCCAAGCCGGGGCCGAGCCTGTGGCGCTCTGGAGATTACGCCTGACCCGTGGCATGATGAATAGGGCCAGCGGGAAAACCAACAGGGCCTGGCCTTGCCGTTGCGCGAGAGCGCCCGGCTTTCGGCTGGAGACGAAGACGCGCAGACGGGACTGGCCAGGCGAGACTGGAATGAGCGAGCACGCGATGAGATCGGCGCCGACGCGGGAGCTGATAGACCCGTTCGGCCGGCACGTGACCTACCTGAGAGTGTCCGTGACGGACCGCTGCGATTTCCGCTGCACCTACTGCATGTCGGAGCACATGACCTTCCTGCCCAGGAAGGACCTGTTGACGCTGGAGGAACTGGACCGGGTTTGCTCGGCGTTCGTGGCGCGGGGCGTGCGCAAGCTCAGGGTTACCGGCGGCGAGCCGCTGGTGCGCAAGAATATCCTGTGGCTGTTCCGCGTCCTGTCGCGGCACCTGGACACGGGCGCGCTCGACGAGTTGACGCTGACCACCAACGCCAGCCAGCTGACGAAGTTCGCGGCCGACCTCAAGGCGGCCGGCGTGGCCCGGATCAACGTCTCGCTCGATACCTTGAGGCCCGACCGCTTCCGCGCCATCACGCGCTGGGGCGACCTTGCCGACGTGATGGCCGGCATCGACGCCGCCGAGAAGGCCGGCCTCGCCGTGAAGCTCAACGCGGTGGCGCTCAAGGGCATGAACGAGGACGAGTTCGACGACCTGATCCGGTTCGCGCACGGCCGCGGCTTCGATCTGACGCTGATCGAGACCATGCCCATGGGCGACATCGACGGTGACCGCACCGACCAGTACCTGCCGCTGTCGATCGTGCGCGCGCGCCTGATGGACCGCTGGACACTCCAGGACATCCCGTTCCGCACGGGCGGCCCGGCGCGCTACGTGCGCATCGGGGAGACAGGCGGGCGGCTCGGCTTCATCACGCCGATGACGCACAACTTCTGCGAGAGCTGCAACCGCGTGCGCCTCACCTGCACCGGCACGCTCTACATGTGCCTCGGCCAGAACGACGCCGCCGACCTGCGCGCGCCGCTGCGCGCCAGCGCCGATGACGCGCCCCTCATGTGCGCCATCGACGAGGCCATCGCGCGCAAGCCCAAGGGCCACGATTTCGTCATCGACCGCCGCTCGCGCCGCCCCGCCGTGGGGCGGCACATGAGCGTGACGGGGGGGTAGGGCGGCAGTAACCGGGCTCTTGTTGCGGGAACCCCAACGGTCAAGCAATGGCTGCGGCGGCCGGTTGGCTGGATGCCGAACTGCGGCCGTTTCACGTTCGCGTGATTTACCCAAGGAAAGCCTGATCTGAGCCGTCACATCGTTCGCGACGGTCGGAGGGGCGGCGCGGGTGAAGGAGCCGGTCGATCAGGGGCAGATCGAGAGGGCCGCGGGGGGCTGCCCTGCTGCCCTGGCCGCCCTGATCGAGGCTCACTACGGGTCCATCTACCGCATGGCGTGGCGACTGATCGGCACGCGCGAGGAAGCCCAGGACGTGGCGCAGGACGTCTGTGTGAAGCTTGCGAGCGCTGTGCGCTCTTTCCGGGGCGACGCCCAGCTCCCCACTTGGCTCTACCGGGTCACCTACAACACGGCCATCGATCACATGCGCACCAGGCAGCGGCTGCGGAGAGGCGAGCAGGCCGACGTCGTCGTGCTGTTCCAGGGCCGGGCCGCCGAGTCGGCCGAGACCGCCATGGCCGGCAGCGAGCTCTGGGTCGAGGTGCGGCGGTTGCCGCCGCAGCAGCGTGACGCGGTGATCCTGGTCTATGCGGAGGACCTCAGCCACGCCGAGGCCGCGGCGATCATGGGCTGCACGGAGAAAACCGTGTCCTGGCACCTGCACGAGGCGCGGAAGCGCTTGCGGGCACGGCTCGATGCCGTGAGTTGAGACATGACCGAGGACGACCTGAAACGGCTGAACCACCTGCCCGTTCCCGCGCCGCGCGAGTGCGCAAGGGAGGCGGCGGTCGCCGCGGCGCTGGCGGCGTTTGAGCCCACTGCATCCGGACGGGGACAGACCCCTCGCCACCAGCCGTCGAAAGAAAACGCCAACGACTACGCGAGGGGTCTGATCCCATACCCACCCCAAGGGAGTGACGTTGCCCCACGTCTGAGTAGCACGTCTGCAATCTCGGAGGGGAGAGCCAAGATGCGTTTCCGCCGTCCCGCGGCCATCGCCGCGTCCATCACCGTGCTCGCGCTCGCAATGCCGTTCGCAGTCATCCTGTACCAGACCCGATCCCCGGCATATCGACTGCCCCATGACTCGCCCGCGGAGTACGGGCTGGCGCCGCAGCAGGGACGCCAGGATCGGGTCGCCGCCCTCCCCGAGCCTGCACCGGCTCAGCCACCGCCACCTCCCGCAACTGAGCCTCCCGCACCGGCACCGACGATCTCCGGCGGCACCGTCGCGGCATCGGGCGCCATGCGCAAGGAAGATAACGTCACAAGCATGATTGGCCAGGACGCAGCGGGAAGGGTCGCAATGCTCCCGGCACCGAGGAAGTCGGGGCAGATCCCGCCTGGATTGCGGGATGTCGTGAGCGGTGATGTGACATTCCGGGGCACCATCACTCACAAATTCGATGCCGGGGAAAACTCCGAGCCGCGCCCTCCGGTAACTATGGCTGCTCCGTCATCCTGTCCGCCAGGACGGCAATGCGCACAGATCTTACCCAGGCAGGGCACTGCTGGTGTTCTCCCCAAGCTCACCTTCTCCACTGAGTTGCTTTACACTCGCGACGGGTCTCTCGCGTTCCATGCAACCCCGTTCGATGCAACCCAAGGCGGGCGCGACCGCTTCGCGGCGGCCGCCGCCAACCCGGTCAAGAGCGTGGCGAGCGAGCCGGTCTCGACCTTCTCGATCGATGTCGACAGCGCCTCCTATTCCTTCGTACGCAGGGCCCTCAATGCGGGGCAGCTGCCGCCGAAGGAGGCCGTGCGCGTCGAGGAGATGATCAACTACTTCCCTTACGACTATCCCCTGCCCGAGGACCGCAGCGCGCCGTTCCGGCCGACGGTTACGGTGCTGCCCTCGCCTTGGAACCCTGCCAACAAGCTGGTCCATATCGCCATCAAGGGCTATGACGTGGCGAGGTCCGAGCGCCCGCGCGCCAACCTGGTGCTGCTGATCGACACCTCGGGCTCGATGGCGCCCGAGGACCGGCTGCCGCTGCTCAAGAACGCCTTCCGCATGCTCATCGACACCCTGCGCCCGGACGACACCGTCGGCATCGTCACCTACGCCGGCCAGACCCACGTGGCGCTGGAGCCCACCAAGGTGGCCGACAAACGCAAGATCCTCGAGGCGATCGAGGGTCTCAACGCCGGCGGCTCGACGGCAGGCGGGGCCGGCATCCAGGAGGCCTACCGGATGGCCGAGGGCACCTTCGACAAGGGCGCGGTCAACCGCGTCATCCTCGCCACCGACGGTGATTTCAACGTGGGCATCACCAATGTCGACGAACTGAAATCGTTCATCGAGCGAAAGCGCGGGACCGGCATTTACCTGTCGGTGCTGGGGGTCGGCCACGGCAACTACAACGACGCGCTGATGCAGGCCCTGGCACAGAACGGCAACGGCGCCGCCGCCTACATCGACACGCTGAACGAGGTGCGCAAGGTGCTGGTCGACGAGGTGTCCCCGACGCTGTTCGCGATTGCCAAGGATGTGAAGATCCAGATCGAGTTCAACCCGGCCGTGGTGGTCGAGTACCGGTTGATCGGCTACGAAACCAGGCTGTTGCGGCGCGAGGACTTCAACAACGACAAGGTCGACGCCGGCGACATCGGCTCCGGCCACACGGTCACTGCGATTTATGAGATCACCCCGGTGGGCAGCCCGACGTTCGTCGAGGACCTGCGCTACAAGCAGCCGGTGGCGGCTGCTCCCAAAGATGCCACGGGCGAATACGCCTTTCTGCGGATCAACTACAAGCTGCCGGCCGAAGCCGTGAGCCGTCGCATCGAGCTCCCGATCACGCCGGCGCTGGAAAAGATTGCCGTCGATCAGGCCTCCACGGAGGTGCGCTTCTCGGTTGCGGTCGCTGCGTTCGGGCAGCTGCTCAGGGGCGATCCCTATCTCAAGGGCTTCGGCTACGACGAGGTGATCGCGCTCGCCGCCTCGGCCAGAGGCGAGGACCTCTTCGGCTACCGCGCCGAGCTCCTCAACCTGGTCCGCCTGGCCAAGACCGCCCGCCCCTGACATTCGGGCAGCACGATGCGAGGCGATCTGGCGACTTGCGGTTGGCGCCGCGGTGCCTTCCGATGACGTCGGCTGCGCCTGTTGCGAGAACCCATGATCGTGCCTGGTGGCAGCTTGATGGAGCCACAGCCGCAGTTTCGTTCTGGCACGATGCCGTACGGTGGTTGGTCTTGCGGCAGCCTCGCTCCGAAGCGGCCGAAACAGGGGTGCGGGAGTGCAAGTATCTCCGGGCAAAGCCGGGGATGCTCGCTCCTGGCATGACTTAAAAGACCTCGTTTCCGTCTCTGCTCAGGCCCGCAGGCGCGCCAGGGCTGGAATCGCGGCGCGCGCCATGGCGAAGTAGACCGGGTCCAGCTCGATGCCGATGGCGCGGTAGCCCACGGCCACGCAGCCGGCGATGGTGGAGCCGGCGCCCATGAACGGGTCGAGGACGATGCCCTCGCCGAGGGGCAGAGCGGCGTGCACGA
>DATBKR010000674.1:0-1853 GCA_036555805.1 Hyphomicrobiaceae bacterium
GACGGCATCCGCCTCGCCCTTCTTCAGGGCCGGCAGCAGATCGGCCCAGGGCCGCACCTGGATGTCGCAAGCGGCGCCCACCTCCAGGCAGACGGCGCGCGCGATATCGACGTTGAACCCGGTGAGGACGTTCTCCTCGTCGAAGTAGTTGAAGGGCGGAAAATCGCTCTCCGTCACAAACCGGATCGCGACCCGGCGCGGCGGCTCCCGGTCGCCCGGTTCGGCCTGCTCCGCCGGGGCCTGGGCGGCTGCCCGCGGCAGAACGCCGCTGAGGCACGCTGCGGCGCCCGCCAGGAAAGCTATGGACACCACACGCATTGTCTGTGCTATGCTCATTCGTATGCGACCTTCGGGGAAGACGGGGGGCATCCGATTGCCATGGTGAGCGGTCGTGCGGGCGGGCCGCGGCCGGACGGGCGGGCCGACGCGCCCGACATTCTAGCGCCTGTCCTGCTTGAGAAACAGCTACCGGAGGAGCGCGAGTACGACTTTCTCGTCGGCAGAGTTATCGGCGCGGCGGCCCTGCGACGGGCCCGGGCGGAGGCGGTCCGCTGCGGGGTCGCCACGCACGAAGCGCTGCTGGCCCTGGGCCTGGTCTCGCCTGCGGCATATGTCTCGGCCCTGGCGCAGGCGCTCGGCGCGAGGGTGGCCGGATCGGACGCCGTGTTCGATGCGAAGACCGCCCGGGACGGCCCACGGGAGGGCCCACGCGACGGCCCCGGCCTCGACGAAGCGGAGTTGCGCGCGACCATCGCGGGCACGCCGCATCGCGTGCTGTGCGCGGAAGGGAGGGCGCCGGGCGCGCTGCGCCGCAGGGTTGCCGCCTTGCAGGCGTGCGGGGTGCGCGTGGCGCTGGCCACGCGCGCCCGCGGCGACGCGGCGCTGGACGAGGCCCGCCGGTCGGAGCGGCTCGATCGGGCCGTCAACGACCTCTTGCGCCGGCGCCCCGCGGATTCGGCCGGCGGCGCGATGGTCTGGCCCTGGCAGCGCGGCGCGGCGGCCCTCGCTGCCGTGCTGATTGCCGGCGGGCTGACGCTGGCGCCGGACACCGCCATCGTTGCATTGACGGCAACGACGGTCCTGCCGTTCCTGTGCGTGGTCCTGCTGCGTCTGTGCGCCCTGCGCGAGGTCGTGCTCGCCTCCCGCGGCCCGGCGCGCCGGGAAGTGCCCGCACCGCCGAGCCTGACGGATGCTGAGCTGCCGTTTTATTCCGTGCTCGTGCCCCTGTTCCGGGAGGCGGGCGTGGTGCCGCGCCTCGTCCGCTCGCTGCAGGCGCTCGACTATCCGCGCGCCAAGCTCGAGGCCCTGCTGGTGCTGGAAGCATCGGACGCGGAAACGCGGGCCGCGCTCCTCCGCTTGCGTCTGCCGCCCGGCTTCCGCACCGTCATCGTGCCGGATGCCGCGCCGCGCACCAAGCCGAAGGCGCTCAACTACGCCCTGCCGCTCGCGCGCGGAGAGTACGTGGTGGTGTACGACGCCGAGGACAGGCCGCAGCCCGACCAGCTGCGGCGCGCGTTGGAAACGTTCCGGAGCGGCCCGCCGCAGCTCGGATGCGTGCAGGCGCGGCTCAACATCTACAATCCCTGCAGCAGCTGGTTCACGCGCCAGTTCGCCCTGGAGTACAGTGCGCTGTTCGACGCCATCCTGCCTGCGCTGGCGCGGCTTGGCCTGCCGGTGCCGCTGGGGGGCACGTCGAACCACTTCCGGCGCGAGACCCTGGTTGCGGCGGGCGGCTGGGACCCGTTCAACGTCACCGAGGATGCCGATCTGGGGTTCCGCCTGGCGCGGCGCGGGCTGTGCACGGCGGTGCTGGCGTCGACCACGTGGGAGGAGGCGCCGGTCAGCTTCGGCGG
>DATBKR010000675.1:0-5556 GCA_036555805.1 Hyphomicrobiaceae bacterium
AGCTTCATGAGGCCCCCGTGCTGGACACTGGAGTTCCTACGCTAGCCCGGCTTGAATCGGAACTTCCAGTGCAAACGTATCAGGTCTCGTGGGTGTCGGTACCGGCAGTCGGGTGTCCGCAGTCGGGCGTCGGCCGCCTGCCGACCCCCGACACCCGAACCCCGCTCCCTCGCCTCACACGCCGCGCTTCACCTCGATGCGGCGCGCCTGCGGCTGCTCGGCGGCGCTCTCGGGCTTGGGCAGGGTGATGGTCAGCACGCCGTCCTTGAACTCGGCCGATACCTTGTCGGGCTCCACATCGAAGGGGATGGTCATGGTGCGCTGGAACACACCGAAGGAGCGCTCCACGCGGTGGAACACGCGGCCGCCCTCGCCCGTGTCGTCCTTCGTCTCGTGCTCCGACTTCTTCTCGCCCTTGATGGTGAGCTGCTTGCCGGGCAGCGACACGTCGATATCCTTCTCCGCGACGCCCGGCAGTTCCACCTTCAGCGTCACCTCCTTGGCGGTCTCGCTCACATCGACGCGCGGTGCCAGCGTGCCGCCCATGCTGCGGCCGAACCAGTCCTCGAACAGGGTATCGAGCTGGGTGCGAAAGCCGCGGAAGACCGGGTCAAGCTCGCGGCTGGCCCAGTTGCTCGGCAGCCAGGATTTATCCGGCATGGGAAACCTCCATCGCTTGCAACGGTCGACAACGGCGGAGCAGCCGCCTGCGGAAGGCCACCGCCCGCGCACGAGGCTTTGTACCTCGCAGAATATGTAGGGGCCCGGACTTGGATCATGTAGGTGTCCGCGTGGCTGCGACGCGCGCCGGAAACAGGGCACGCGGGATCAGCTCGCGAGCACCTCCGCAAGGTCGACGTCGAGACCGGGCGGGTCGAGCTGGAGGCGCGGGCTTGTCACGATCTCGGTCTCGTCGACCCCACCGGCCCCGCGCCTGTGGTGGATCAGCAGCGCCCGGTCGGGGTCGATGATGAGGTAATGCCAGAGGCTGGGCAGGGTGAAATAGCCTTCCCGCTTGACGCCGTGATCCCTCCTCTTCGTGCCCGGCGAGAGCACCTCGACGAGGATCAGCGGGTTGGGGACCTCCTGCACGCCGCGCGGCACCTTGGGGCCGCAGTAGACCAGCACGTCCGGCTTGGCCATCCTGCGGGGCGAGAGCCGCACCATGGGGCCGTCGGCAGCCACGAAGCAGGGCAGGCCGGCACGCTTGATGGCATCGTGCAGCGCCAGGACCATTGCGGTCTTCGCCTCCCAGTGCTGCGAGCGCTCCTCGAAGCCAGGGCCATGCCTCATGACCACCTCGCCGTCCCACAGCTCGAACTTGCCGGCCTCCGGGAGCAGCTCCTCGGCCCAGGCCAGGAACTCGTCGGCCGTCATCTTGTGCTTCGGCAGGTCAGTCATGGCGACCACTTACCATGCGTGTGCTGCGCTGTACAGCGCTAGGGTCGGACCCGTCGCGTCGCAACCTTGCGGGATTTGAGCTTCTTGGTGATAAGGCGGGATTGCTCTCGGGGCATCGCGCCGGCGGGCGGTGAGACGGCTAACGACCCTTGAAGCGTCAACACCCCACTGCGCTCAAGTAGCCCTCGCGCGCGTAGGTGAGCAGGACAGCATCGCGCGTCATCACGGTGTAGCCATGCTCACGCGCCGTCGCAGCGATGATGCGGTCCGCGGGATCGCGTGGCGGTGTGCCGGGCAAGAACGATGAATCCATCAGAACCTCGGCGCTGAGGCCCGCTATCGCCACGCCGGGCACGGACGTGAGCCGGCGGAGGTACTCGCGCGGCTGAATGGCAGCTCGCACGCGACCGCGCGAGAACAGGAGGCCCAGCTCCCAGCCGGTGATGGGCGAGAGCAGCACGATCTCGCCGTCGCGAAACTTCTGCGTGAGCAGCGATGCCGCCAAAGGGCTGAGCGTGCCCTCGACGGCGAAGATCGCGGCGTTGGTGTCGAGCAGCAGTTGCACATTCACGACCCGCGTTCGTGCTTGCCGTGTTTCTCGTTGAGAATCCGCTCCCATTCCTCGAGATCGAGGGCCGGCTCGGTGAGGTCCAAGGTGGGGTCGATCCACAAAAGGCCCTTCAGCGCCCCGATCATGGGGTGCTGAGCGCTCATGTCTGGCGGCGGCGTGTATGATGACGCCATGCCCTCGGCCATTCCCTGTTTGGCCAAGCGCGGGGCGCGTACGAAGACGAGCTTCTCGCCTTCCATGTCCACCTCCCCAGTGCGATACCCTGCTCCCAGCCACGCGTCGGCATGGGCGTGGCCCCTGGCGTCGTTCGCCCACCAGGGGCGGTGTCTGCGCGCAGAAACAGGAAGCGGGCCACCGATGACCGACTCGACCTGTTGAAAGGTCATCGAAACGCGGCTTCGCGTCTGCTGACCAAGGTAGAGACGAAGCGGGCCGTATTTCATGGGCATTCCTATTCATAGGAACTAAAGGCATATATAGGAACTGGAGGTCAGCAATCAAGCGCCGGAGCAGCCGGCAGCCCTCACCCCACCCGCATCACCCGCTTCAGGAACGCCAGCTCCGCCTCCAGCGCGGCGATGATGGTCTCGGCCTTGCGGAAGCCGTGGGCCTCGCCGGGGAACTCGTGGTAGGCGACCTCGATGCCGCGTGCGCGGAGCTTGTCCACGATCAGCCGCGACTGCTCCGGTGGCACTACTTTGTCCTCCAGGCCCTGGAACAGGATGACGGGCGCGGTGATGCCGTCGATCAGGTTGAGCGGCGAGCGCGCGGCGCACACGCCCTTCCACCTGGCGGGCGTAGTACCGAGCAGCCGGTGCAGGTAGCCCGACTCGAACTTGTGCGTATGCTCCATCAGCAGTCCGAGATCTGAGATGCCGTAGTGGCTGCAGCCGGCGGCGAAGGCCTCGGTGGTGGCCAGCGCCATCAGCGTCGTGTAGCCGCCCGCGCTGCCGCCGGCGATGGCGATCTTGGCCGGATCGGCGAGCCCCTTCCGGGCCAGGAAGCGGGCGCCGGCGGCGCAATCGGCCACGTCGGCGATGCCCCACTGGCCGTCGAGCCGCTCGCGGTAGGCACGGCCGAAGCCGGTGCTGCCCGAATAGTTCACGTCGAGCACGGCGAAGCCGCGGCTCGTGTAGTACTGCACGCGCATCTTGAGGCCGGCATCGGTCATGGCTGTGGGCCCGCCGTGCACGAGCACCAGCGCGGGCGGCAGGGCACCCCTGGGGCCCTGGTGATGGGGGTTCCGCGGCGCGTAGTGGATGCCGAACACCTTCTCGCGCTTGGCGTTGTGAAACTCGCACACCTCGCCGCGGCTGAGACTGTCCGGCGACAGCCCGGCGCTCGACGTGGCCGCGACCGGCTGCAGCCCACCGCGCCCGAGGCGTATCACCGTGGGCATCGCCAGCGGCGGACTGGCGAGAGCCGCGAAGCCGTCGCCGGCCGCGACCGGATCGTCGAGGCGCGCTGCATCCCTTTGCAGGGGCGGGTGGAAGGCGCGTTCGTCGCCGTCGACGCGGCCGGTCCTGACCAGCGGCAGACCCCGCTCGAAGTACACGGCGGTGAACCTGCCGTCGGGAGCAAGCGCGAAGCAGCGGGCGCCGAACATCCACTGCGAGCGCCACAGCTCGGCGCGCGGCGCCTCGTCCACAAGGACGGTGCTGGCCCCGTCCCAACGATAGAGGCAGCCCCAGCCGGTCTCGTCCCAGGCAAAGTAGAGGTGCCCGTCGGGGCCCCATTCCGGCTGGAACACCGCGCTGTCGCTGCCGCCGGCGATGTGCTTCGGACGGCCCAGCGCACCGTCCGCACCCACCTCCGCCAGGTAGAGCGCCGCGCTGTCCCACGGCATGTCCGGCAGGTCCCAGGCGATGAAGGCGAGCCGCGCGCCGTCGGGCGACAGGCGCGCGCTGGCGTAGAAGTCGCGCCCCGCGGCAAGCTCCGTGACACGGCCGCGCGCACCATCCCCAAGCGCGATGGCCACCAGCGTGTTGCGCGGCGGCTCGTGAGCGCCGCGCTCCCTCGGAGGGTGCGTCTCGGCGACGGCGACGAGTCGGGCGCGGGCGGGATCGAGGGTGAGATCGGCGAAGCGCGTGCGGGGGGCGTCAGTCAGGCGCTGCGGCTCCCCACTGGAGTTCGCGTAGACCTGCTGGTCCTTGTCGTTGATGAAGTAGACCGCCTCGCCCGCGGCCAGGAACTCCCCGCCGCCGTACTCGTGCACGCGCGAGCGTGCGGAGTAGGGCGCGGGCAAGATGTCCTCGCGCACCCCATCGCGGCCGGCGCGGACGATGACCTGCCGGCCCTGCTCCTCGGGGCGCGACTCGCTCCAATAGAGCGCATCGCCCGCCGCCTGCAGCGAGCCGGTACGGCGGCTGGCGCGCGCGGCCAAGGCGGCGCTGATCGGCGACGGCCAAGTACCGAAGGGCAGGGTGGTCCGCTTCCAGGAGGGCATGGATCGGGGCGTCCTCAGTGCTTCCAAGCGCGCTGACGCCACAATTGGCTGGGGACAGAGTAGCCGGCGCTGGCGCGGCCTGTCTCGTCAAGCATGTCGTCGAGGCCTGCAAATCACGTTTGCAGGTTCAATTTGGGTCAGCTAAGCTGTCCTATCGCGGGAGGCCAGCGCGATTGACGTGCCGGAAGGGGAGGACCGGCGGCGGAAGTCGCGCGGCGGCGCTTCCGCAAGATTCAGGGTAAGGGCGACGCCACGACGGCCACAGGGATGCTACGACGCTGGGCCCTTCCGATCCGGCAGACGGAAGGGGTCCGCATCCGGGAGGCGGCCGGGCGTGTGCGGCGGTGCCCGGCTCCGAGCAACACCGATGCGCGCTTCCGGTCCCGGCGGGGGCGGGATCGCGCGCGGGGTGCGCTGGGGGCGAATCGCTAGAGGTGCGGCGCGGGCCCTGGCAGCAGCGGCTCCGCGTCGCCAGGCTGGAGAATGCCATGACCGCGCAGCACCGGAACGCTGTGCCTTTCGTCCCCAGGCCTCAAGGACTGTTCGATCCCAGCCGGGAGTACGACGCCTGCGGCGTCGGCTTCATCGCCGACCTCAAGGGCGGCAAGTCGCACCGGCTGATCACGGACGCACTGGCCATCCTGTGCAACGTCGAGCACCGCGGCGCGGTGGGCGCGGACCCTATCGCCGGCGACGGCGCCGGCATCCTGATCCAGACACCGCACGAGTTCCTGGTCGAGGAGTGCGCCAAACTCAGGACCAGGCTACCTAAGCCCGGCCACTACGCGTGCGGCCACGTTTTCATGCCGCAGGACGAGCGCCTGCGCGCGCATTGCGAACGCGTGTGGATGCGCATCATCCGCGAGGAGGGGCTGGAGTTCCTGGGCTGGCGCTCGGTGCCGGTCGACAACGCATGCCTGTCCGAGATGGTGAAGGCTGTGGAGCCGGTACACCGGCAGATCTTCATCGGCCGGCCGGAGGGTATGGAGGACAGCCAAGAGTTCGAGCGCCGGCTCTATCTGATCCGCAAGGTCGTCTCCAACACCCTCTATTATGCCTACAAGGACCGCGACATCGGCCACTACACGGTGTCGCTGTCGAGCCGCACGCTGGTCTACAAGGGCATGTTCCTGTCCTA
>DATBKR010000676.1:0-8672 GCA_036555805.1 Hyphomicrobiaceae bacterium
ACGCCGCCAACCCGCAGTGACGCTCTCGTCACTCGATTTTGCTGTTACCCATGATGAACCTCTATTCAGGTCAGAGCGACGAACCCAACGTCCGACGCCTGGGCGGGCTGCCGCGATGAGCCGGGCCGCTCAGGACGCCGAACTGGTCCGGCGCATCGCCGCCGGCGATGAGACCGCGCTGCGGGCACTCATCGCCGCACACCAGACGCGCGTGTTCAGGTTCGCAATGCGGCTGGTGCGGAGCGCGGCGGTGGCGGAAGAGGTGACGAACGAGGTGTTTCTGGAGGTCTGGCGCCATGCCGGCAAGTTCGAAGGCGCATCGGCGCCGGGCACGTGGATCCTCTCCATTGCCCATCACCGCGCGGTCAGCGGCCTGCGCAAGCGGCGGGAGGAGAGTTGGGACGAGGACGCCGCGCGTACCCTTCCCGACGCCTCCGACGATCCCGAGGTTGCGGCGCAGAAGGCGGACAAGGGCGCGATCCTGCGACTCTGCCTCGACAAGCTGTCGGCCGAGCACAAGGCGGTCGTCGACCTCGTCTACTACCACGAGCTGTCGGTGAGCGAGGTAAGCGAGGTCCTCAAGATCCCGGAGAACACCGTGAAGACGCGCATGTTCTATGCCCGCAAGCGGCTCTCCGAGCTGCTCAAGGCGCAGGGAGTCGATCGGGGGTGGCCATGAGCGAAGCGGCAATCGACGAGCGCGAGGAGATCGAGATGCTCCTGCCCTGGTACGTCACAGGCAGGCTCGAGCCGGCCGAGATGGCAAGAGTCGACGCCTACCTCGCCGCCCACCCGGAGATGGCGCGGCAGCTCGACCTGGTGCGGGCCGAATTGGAGGAGACCGTGGCCGTCAACGCGGCGCTCGGCGCTCCGTCGGCCGCCGCCACCGAGCGCATCGTGGCGGCGCTGCCGGCCGCACGTCCCGCCACGGCGGCGCGGCGTGCGCTCGGCCGCCTGTGGGAGCAGGCCGAAGCCCTGTTCGTCGCGCCCACCCCCGGCGCGGTGCGTTGGGCCGCGCTGGCGGTGGCCGCGCTGGTGGTGGTGGAGACTGCGGCACTGGTCACGCTCGTCAGCGCGCCCGGCGAGCGCGGCGGCACCTACCAGACCGCCTCGGGCGTCGACAGCGGCGAGGGCATTGCCGCGCTCGTCGTCTTCGCCGACGGTGCCAAAGCGCCGGCCATCTCGCAGCTGCTCACCGACTTCGACGCACGCATCGTAGACGGACCCAAGGCGGGCGGCATCTACAAGATCAGGCTGCGGGCGGAAGACCGCTCGCCGGCCGCGCGCGACGCCTTGTTGCGGCGCCTGGCCGAGCGCCGCGACGTGGTGCGTAGCGTGCTGCCGAGCAGGGATTGATGCCGAGGGAACCATCCGCCATGGCCGACGAACCGACTCCTCCCCGTTTGCCCCGTCACTCGAAGTACGGCGTCCTTGCCCTCGGCGCGCGCTGGCCCGCGCTCGCCCTGCTGCTGTGCATTGGCCTCTTCGCGCCGGAGCTTCCCTCCCCGGCATCGGCCTCGCCCCTGCCTGCAGGGCTCGCAACCGCGCAGCCGCCCACCTCGCAAGTCGAGCTTGCGCAATACCGCCGCCGCGCCTTCGCCAAGATGAAGAAGAAGCGCCTGGCGCACCGGCGGCGGGAGCAGGTCGCGGGCGACGACGCGCACAAGGCACCGCCCGGCAACGACGGTCCTCCCAACCACGACCCCCCGGGCGGCCCGAAGAACAGCGACCCGCCCGGGGGGCCGCAACACAATGACCCGCCGGGCGGACCGCCGCCGCACCACGCTTCCGGCCAGCCCTCGCGCCCGCGGCAGCCCCGGCTCCCGCCCGTAGTCATCCCTCCGAACCTCACGACCGAACAGGCTGAGACCTTGCGCGCCCTGCCACGCCGCGTCCTGCAGCGGCCGCGGGGCGCCTCGCTGCGCCAGCGGGTCGACCGCCAGATCCTCGTGCTCTTCGATCAGGCCCGCGCGCAGTCCATCGGCGGCGAGCTGGCCCGGAGATACGGCCTCGAGCTGCTGTCGAGCCGGCCCGTAGCCCTGCTCCGCGCCCGCGCCGAGCTGTTCCGCGTCCGTGGCGGGCGCTCGGAAGCCGCCGCGCTGGCGGCTCTGCGGCGCGACCGGCGCGTGCGCTCGGCGCAGTTCAACTGGCGCTATTTCCACAGCGACGACGACCGGCACGACGCGGCGCCGATCCCGCAGTACGGCCCGCAGAAGTTGCGCCTGCCGGAAGCGCACCGGCTGGCGCTCGGCCGCAACGTGCCGATCGCCGTGATCGACTCGGCCGTGGACACCGCCCACCCCGATTTCGAAGGCGCGGCGGTCGAGACGTTCGACGCCGTCGGCGGCCCCGATGCCGAGCCCGATTTCCACGGCACCGCCGTTGCCGGGATCATCCGTTCGCGCCACGTCGTGGAAGGCGTGGCGCCGCAGGCCAGGATCATGGCCGTGCGGGCTTTCCGCAGCAAGCCCGGCGCGCTCCCCGAGACGACCACCGAGATCCTGCTGGGCGCCATCGATTGGGCCGTGCGCAACGGCGCCAGGGTGCTCAACCTCAGTTTCGTCGGCCCGAAGTCCGGGCAGCTGCAGGAGTTGCTGGACGCGACGCGCCGCAAGGGTGTCGTCCTCGTCGCCGCAGCCGGCAACGGCGGGCCGAAGGCGCCACCGGCGTTTCCGGCGGCCTTCCCCGGCGTGATCGCGGTGACCGCGGTCGACGCCGCTGACCGGCGCTACGAGCACGCCAACCGCGGCCACTACATCGCTGTGGCCGCGCCGGGCGTCGATATCCTGGCACCGGTGGAAGGCGGCAAGCACGAGCTGGTCTCGGGCACGTCCTTCGCCACCGCCTACGTCAGCGGCATCGCCGCGCTGCTCCTGGAACGCGATCCCGGCCTCGATGCTGCAGGGGTCGCCCGGCTGATTGCTGCCGGCGCCGACGACCTTGGCCCGAGGGGCCGCGACGACGACTTCGGCGCCGGCCGCGTCAACGCGCTGACCACGCTCAAATCGATGCACGCGGTGGCCGCGCGGTAGGCGCGCGCGACAAGATCAGACCCCTCGCCTCCGCGTGTGAGTGGAATACTGCAGTCCCGGCGAGGGGTCTGACCCCGACCGCCGAGGCAGCGGCCGGCAGCGCGCCTGCCTATTGTCCGGGCTTGTTCTTGAGCCGCTCCTCGATCTGCTGCTTCACCACCTCCAGGTTGAACGAGGCCGGGTTCTGCATGGGCGGGAACTCGATGGCCGTCTTGGCGAGATCGGCCACCTTCTGCTGGACGAGCACGAAGCGCCAGAACTCGCGGCCCATGAAGTCGTTCATGTAGCCTGCCGCCGAGTTGTTGACGCTCTCCTGGTTGGTGGAGGGGGTGCGCTCGAACGGGTCCTGGCGGATGTTGATGATGCCCGGCATGTCCGTTGTGACCTTGCCGCCAGGCCAGCCGTTCGGCTGGCGGAAGAACTGGAACTTGAAGTCGTCGAGCCGCAGGGCGCCCAGGTTGGCCTCCACGAAGTAGAAGAACTCGTGGCGTGCGGACGGCCCCTTGTCCAGGAGCAAGTCCAGCTGGTTGTATCCGTCGAGATGGTTCTTGTAGGTGCGATCGCCGAGCGTCACGCCCTTGCGCAGCTGCTCGACGATGTTGGGGTTGCCGGCGGCGGCGACCAGCGTGGGGAACCAGTCCTGGATGGAGAACAGGCCGTTCTCGACCCGGCCGGGCCTGATCTTGCCGGGCCAGCGCACGATGCACGGGGAGCGGAAGCCACCCTCGTAGGCCGTGCCCTTGGTGGCCTTGAACGGCGTCATCCCGCCATCTGGCCAGGTGAACACCTCGGCGCCGTTGTCGGTGGTGAAGACGACAATCGTGTTGTCGGCTTCGCCGATGTCGTCGAGGTGCCGCAGGAGGGCGCCGACGGCGTCGTCCATCTGCTTCATGCCTGCCTCCTCCAGGCCGAAGTTCGTCTCGCTGTTCATCATCGCCCGGTACTTCGGGGACAGGAAGGTCCACACATGCATGCGTGTGGTGTTGTGGTAGAGGAAGAACGGCTTGCCCTCCTTCTTGGCCCTGTCCATGAAGCGCTTCGACTGGTCGACCAGGACCTCGTCGAAGGTCGTCATGTCGTACTTGGCCTTCTGGAACCCCTCCCACATGTTCGGAACGTTGGCCATGTCCGGGTACGGCGGGAGCGGCCCCTCGTCGTCGATGCGCTGCTTGCCCACCTTGCCCCAGCGGGGCATGACCGTGGGGTCGTCGACATCGGTCGCCCAGGAATGGACCAGGTTGCGCGGCCCGTACCTCTGATTGAAGCTCACTTCCCGCGGGTAGGAGAACCAGTAGGGGTCCGACATCGCATCGAGGTGATAGAGATAGCCGAAGTACTCATCGAAACCGTGCACGGTCGGCAAGTACTTGTTGAGGTCGCCGACGTGGTTCTTGCCGAACTGCGCGGTGAGATAGCCTTGCGCCTTGATGGCGGTGGCAATCGTGCAGGCCTGGGCCGGCATCCCGACGTCCGCGCCGGCCTGGCCGACGGTGGTGAGGCCGGTGCGCATGGGAATTTCGCCGGTGAGGAAGGCAGCCCGGCCCGCCGTGCAGCTCGCCTCGGCGTAGAAGTCGGTGAACAGCATGCCCTCCGCCGCCAGCCTGTCGAGGTTCGGCGTCTTGCCGGACATCATCCCGCGATGATAGGCGCCGACGTTGAACCAGCCCACGTCGTCGCCCATGATGAACAGGACGTTCGGCCGCTGCCCAGGGCGCAGTGTCGGCGCCGGGACCTGTTGCGCCTGCGCCTGCTGGGCCTGCGCCTGTCGCGTGGCGCCTTGCCCAGCCAGCGCCGAAGCCGCCAGCAGCGAGCCGCCCGTCAGCAGCACATCGCGCCGTTTCAGCCCGGCCCCGGTGTGCGGCGTGACGGCTTCAGGCTTGTCATGCGGATCGTGGCCCATCGCATACTCCCTTCCGGCAGCGCATATGGCAACGCGGGGGGCGCGGATACGGAACGCCTGCCTTTGCGGACCCCAACGGTGCCGGCACTCCTCTCTGACGACGGCAGGAAGGTAGGCCGCGGCTTCCGCGAATGCGCTCAGGATGAACCCGCGAAACGCACGCAAGGATTCCTGACGTGCGGACGGCGGTGTCGGATCGAGTGGGTCGGATCGGGCGGCGCGTTCACTCGGTCCGGGAGACGTCCGCCAGGTCCTCGGCCGGGATGGACAGGACGTTGGGGGTCTGCCACGCGGTCGAGACGCGCACGGCGCCGGTGGGCAGATTCAGGGTCCTGGTCATCAACGTGCTGACGACCGCGACCACCCGGCCCTCGCAATCGAGCACCGGCGCGCCCGAGGCGCCGTGATCGAGCACGAGCCGATCGTTGCCGTCGTACATTTCGATCATGGCCGCCCCGGCAAAACCGCCCTCGTCCCCATACTGCGCGAAGCGCCCGCTGGCGAACCGCAGTTCGCCGTTGGGATAGGCAAGGCTCAGAAGGCGTTCCTCTGCGACCAGGGGCGCCGTCCTCACGCGGAGCGCGGCGGCGCCCGCAAACGCCCCCTTCAGTTCGAGCACGGCCATCTTCTCGGCGTGGGCGCCCACAACCCGGACGATGCGGGCCGGAACGGCCGTCTCGGCCTCCTGCTCGCGCAGAGCCACGTCTTTCCAGTCCTGCCTCGACAGCCGCATGGCCTCGGCCACGTGCGCGGCGGTAACCAGCAGACGCGGCGACAGGAACCAGCCGGTGCCGCGGATGCCGAGCACGGCTGGCGCCGCTGCCCGCTCCTCCATGCTGAACTCCCGCGTCAGGCCTACGGTGGAGTGAACCAGCGTTGCGGGATCGACGCAGGAGACCGCTCCCGCGGACCACTGGCCAACCCCGGACAGCCCAACCAGAGTGAAAAGAGAAAGCAGGCAGCGACGCATGGCGTCATCCCCGATCGCGCTTCAGTGATGCGGCGCCGCAGCCCCCCACAGGCCCAGCGTAGCGCCCCGCGACCGCTGCGGCTGTGACCCAAGTGCCTCGACCGGCACGGATTCTGCCGCCAGCCTCGTGCACGGGCCAACCGGCACTCGGCTGTAAGAAGCTGGCGCTCGAAATTGAGGCTCGGTGGGCGTCGTGGGGGGGATTCCATCGGCGGGGGTCAGACCCCTCGCGAATTCACCGGTGCAAATGTCGATACCACCGAGGCGAGGGGTCGCACCCGCTGCGCACGCGTTGAACCTTTGGGCCCGGGACCGCGACCAACTCAGCATCAGGCAGGACGGCGAAGGATCGCGCCATGTGCTGGGATGCTTGCGGTTATGTCGCCTCGGGGCTGGTGCTGGCAGCCTTCACCATGCGCGACATGGTCCCGCTGCGGGTGGTGGCGCTGCTGAGCAACGTGGCGTTCATCGCCTACGGCCTTGCCCTCGGCCTCACGCCTGTCTGGCTCCTGCATGCCGTGCTGGTGCCCGTGAACGGCTGCCGCCTGGTGGAAGCGGTGCGCCGGCGGCCCTAGGCGAAAGGGTTGGCGCAGGCGCAATCTGCAGCCGGGCTTCGGGGGTCAGGCGGTCGGTGGTCGCCGGCACCCGAGGCCCGACTTCCCCCCCGCATCCCTGGCATGCCGCCCGCTGGGCGGTCGCTTGACACGCGCACCGTTATGGGCGGTGCTGCAGCGGCCGTGATCGCCGGAAGGTGCCGAGGGGAAGGTCCAGGAAATGGCCAAGGTCTCCAAGCCCGCGCGGGCGCCCGCCGGGACGCAACCCACCGCCGGCGATGTGCTTCTGGCGTCCCTGCGCCGCCATGGCGTCCCGCACCTGTTCGTCAACCCCGGCACCGACTTCCCGCCCATCGTCGAGGGACTCGCGCGCGCCAGGGAGACCGGCGCCGAGATCCCGCGTACCGTGCTGGCGCCGCACGAGAACCTGGCGGTCGCCATGGCGCACGGCGCCTGGCTCATGACCGGTGCGCCGCAGGCCGTGATGGTGCATGTCAACGTCGGCACCGCCAACACCGTCAACATGCTGGCCGACGCCAGCCGCGACCGCGTGCCCCTGCTGCTGATGGCAGGCCGCTCGCCGGTGCTGGAGGCCGGTGCGTTCGGGTCGCGCAACCGGCCGATCCACTGGGCGCAGGAGATGTTCGACCAGGCGGGCATGGTGCGCGAGCTGGTCAAGTGGGACTACGAGCTGAGGAGCCCCGACCAGGCGCACCTCGTCGTGCCCAGGGCGCTGGAGGCGGCGCTGGCGAGCCCCACCGGCCCCGTCTATCTCACGCTGCCGCGCGAGCCGCTGTCGGCCCCTGCGTCGGGCGAGGTACCCTCCGTGCCGCGCGCCGCGCCCGCGCCGCCCTATCCCGATCCGACGGCCATCGACCGCCTGGCGGGTTGGATCGCTGAGGCGCGGCGCCCGCTCGTCATCGCGTCCAACGTCGGCCGGTTGCCGGCCGAGACCGAGGCGCTGGCGCGGCTCGCGGGGCGCTTCAAGCTGCCCGTCGTCGCCCACACGCCGCGCTACCTGTGCCTGCCGACCGACCACCCCATGCACATGGGGTTCGATCCCGGCCCGTTCCTGGCGGAGGCCGACCTCATCCTGGTCGTCGAGAGCGACGTGCCGTGGATGCCCGCCGTGAAGGCGCCAAGGCCGGAGGTGCGCATCGTGCATATGGGCGAAGACCCGGCGTTCCTGCGCTATCCCATGCGCAACTTCCGCAGCGACCTGTCCATCGCCTCCGCCCCCGCGCCCGCCTTGGAGGCGCTGGAAGCGGCCTTGGCCGCGCGCAGCGCAGGCAAGGAGCCGGCCGCGCCGTGGGCGACGCGCCGCCCTCCGACCGCCAGTGCCGATGCGCCGCACATCACGCCCGAATACCTGAGCCGCTGCGTCGGCGACATGGCGGGGCCGGACGGCATCATCGTCAACGAATATCAGCTGCGCCCAGGCCATTGCGCCCGCACCCGCCCCGGCACCTATTTCGCGATCAGCCCGGCCGGCGGCCTCGGATGGAGCGTGGGCGCGGCGCTGGGCGCCAGGCTCGCGGCGCCGGACCGCCTCGTGGTGGCGACCATCGGCGACGGCGGCTTCGTGTTCGCCAACCCCACCGCCTGCCACTGGGCCGCCGAAGCCCACGACCTGCCGATCGTGATCGTGATCTTCAACAACGCCCGCTACGCCGCGGTCCGTAACGCCACCCTGTCCATGTTCGCCTCCGGTGCCTCGGGGCGGGAAAACGGCCTCGGCCTCGCCGACCTCTCGCCCAGCCCGCCGTTCGAGAAGGTCGCCGCCGCGCACGGCGCCTTCGCCGCCCGCGTCGAGCGCCCCGACGAGCTGCCCGGCGCCCTGGCCGCCGCCCGCGCGGCGGTCCTGAACGACAGGCGCCACGCCCTCGTCAACGTCGTCACGCCATACTGAGTGCGCCGGAGATGGCTCACCGCGCTCACCCTCACTCATTGCTCCATTCAGAACACATCGGCATCCGGCAACTCGTCGAGCCTCGCGGCGGTTCACCGCCCGAGGAGAAGCGAGGAGGAGCAGATAGGGGTAGGGATCGGCTTTCGCCGACCCCTCCCTCCGAACGGTACGGGCGGTTTTCCCGCATACGGCTCTCCAGTCGGGGGTTTCTTCATCGAGACTGTCTCGCGGTTCGCCAGGCCGTGTGCAGCGCGAACAGCCCAGCTTCCGCGAAGTAGGCATTTGGCCAGCGTTTCTGATCATCGAG
>DATBKR010000677.1:0-3701 GCA_036555805.1 Hyphomicrobiaceae bacterium
GATGCTGGCGGCCCTCGCCGCGCGCGAGGCGGCCAAGGCCCGCAGCTTCGTCGCCTCCGACCGCCACCGCCTTGAGGTCAACTACTACGACTACCGCCGCCTGCTGAAGCGCCTCACCCGCCGCTTCGGCCCGGTGCGGAAGATGAAGCTGGACGTCGCGCCGGTCGGGAACCGTGAAGCCGAACCCGCCAAGGCGGAAGCGGCGGAGTAGCCGCCGGGCATGTCGAGCGACGTGCGATCACGCCCCTTCGTTTGGTTGCTCTCGTTCGGCTGCGACCTGTCCGGCTCGTGGTCGCCCAAAACCGCTCCGCAAACCATCGATATGCTCGAAGAGCTCGGAAGCGACCGATCGCCACAGCGGATCGAGAACGATGCGCAGGCCCTCACGTCGTGCAAGCTTCGCGGCCGGGACGAAGTCGGCGTCACCTGCGACCAGAATGATCGTGTCGGCCTGCTTCTTCAGCGCGATGGCAGTGATATCGACCCCGATGCGCATGTCTACAGCCTTCTGACGGAAGCCTGGCGCAAAGTCCTCGTCGGTCAGTTGGTCGACAGTTCGCTCGCGCCTGAGGAGCGCGGTCTGCGCATCGTCCCTGAGGACCCACGACCGCTCCTTCCTGACCTCGCCGAGCCTGACGACGAAGTTCGGTCGCCGACGGAGCCTGTCGAAAAGGCCGAGCCGGAATTGAGCCTCCGGCGACCTCGCGTAGTCGATTGCTCTTCCGCTTACAGGCTTGTGGCCCTTCTTCGTGTAGGGCCGCGCATCGTAGTAGAAGCAACGGTAGAGCAATGCCCAGGGGCTCGATGCTCCCGCGCTGGTGTTCAGCTGTTCGAGATGGCTTCGAACCAGCTGGCCAATGGCTTTGGCCACAGCCTCGGGTTCGCTCGGATCGACGTCTTGGCGCACGCTCGGCAGCCGTTTCAGGAAGAACCCCCCGTCGATCAGGATGGCGGCCTTGGTCATCGAATACCCCCAAAAAAATAAGCCCCGGGGGTCGGCCGCGCTCAGGATTGCGGGGAGCGCGACTTACTGCCATGGGGCGGATGCCATCAATATAAGGGCTATTTGCGGAAATTGCAAATCGTCGGATCGTCGGGGCGTGGAGCCAGAACGCCGTGGCGGGGCGTCAGATCAGCTTGCGCTCGGACCCAGACCGCTCGCCACGCCCTGCCAGATACCCCTCCGTACGCATCTCGATGAGGCGGGAGACGGTGCGCTCGAACAGGAAGTGGACGTCGCCGGCGGGGTAGAGGCCGGCGGGTTCCGCGGCAGCGGAGGCGACGAGGCCGACGCGGGCATCATAGAGCGTGTCGATCAGGTTGACAAAGCGGCGCGCCACGTCGCGGCGCTCGGGCGCCAGCACCGGGATGGCGTCGAGGAAGAGCGTGTGGAACTGCTGGGTCAGCGCCAGGTAATCGAGCGTGCCGAGCGGAGCCTCGCACAGCTCGGCGAACGTGAAGCGGGCGAGCCCCATGGCCGCCTGCGGCACCCGCAGCGGGCGGCCCTTCACATCGAGCTCCATCGGCGTCCCCGGCTGGCCGCCCGACAGCTCGGCCCACAGCCGGTCCATGGCAGCCTTGGCCCGGGCATCGGCCGGCATGAAGTAGAGTGGCTTGCCGGCCAGCTTCTCAAGCCGGAAGTCGCGCGCCGCCGCCAGCTCCACGATATCCATGTGCTCCTCGATCAGCTCGATGAAGGGCACGAACAGCTGGCGGTTGAGGCCACCCTTGTAGAGATCGCGCGGGGGCACGTTGGAGGTGGCCACCACCACCACCTGCGCCTCGAACAGCGCCTTGAACAGGCGCCCCAGGATCATGGCGTCGGCGATGTCGGTAATGTGCATCTCGTCGAAGCACAGGAGCCCGGTCTTGGCGGCAATCCCGGCTGCGACATGGGCGATGGGGTCGGCCGCGACAGTTGCGCGAGCAACGGCCAGGCGCTCCTGCACGTCGGCCATGAAGGCGTGGAAGTGGGCGCGGCGCTTCGCAGGGAACGGCGCGGCCTCGTAGAACAGGTCCATCAGCATGGTCTTGCCGCGCCCCACGGGACCGTGGATGTAGAGCCCCTTGGGCGCCTCGCCATCGCCGCGCGACAGCAGCCCCGCCAAGCCCCCGACCAAGCCATTGCGCCGCCTGCGCCACTGCCCGAGGCGCCTCGACAGCGCCTCCAGCTTGGCAAGCACGGCGCGCTGGGCCGGATCGGCGACGATGGCGCCCTCATCGAGGAGCGCACCGTAGGCGGCAGCTAGGGACATGGGCGTCTCGGGTAACGTGGCGGGCGGGCAGGGTCAAACGCCACCGCAAAGCGTTCGGCCGAGCTTCCGGTCGCATCGAGAGCGCACCCTGCCACAACGGGTCGCATGAAAACCGGTGCCGACGCCAGGGACCTGGCGCCGGGTCGCCGCTTTTGTGGCGTTGCAGCAACCCCTCAGTTCATTGCTCTATCACGATAATTTGCAAGCGCCGAGCTGCCCTGATGAGGACCCGATTGTGCGATGCGATAGGGGACCCCAGATGAGACGCTGCCGCGCAACGCACCGCGGCCCAACGACCTCGAAGACCCGTAGAGGAGGTTTGATCATGAGCGACCTCGAAGCCGGCGAGGCCACGATTCGCCGCCTGTGGCCGACGGAAACCGACAAGTTCCTTGACCATCTCCTGCGGCTCGATCCCGAGAGCCGCCGCCTGCGCTTCGCCCATTCGGTCTCGGACGACTTCATCGAGGGCTATGCCAGTCGGATGACCGAGTACGGCAGCCTGGTCTACGGCCATCTGGTGGACGGCAAGGTGCGCGGGGCCGCCGAGCTTCGCCGCCTCGGCGACGCCTGGGGCGAGGAGGCGGAGGCGGCCTTCTCCGTGGAGAAGCCTTACCAGGATCACGGCGTGGGCACCGACCTCATGGGGCGCTTGGTGCGCGCGGCGCGCAACCGCAACATCCGCCGCCTGTACATGAGCTGCCTCGCCGAGAACGGCAGGATGCAGGCCATCGCCCGCAAGCACGACGCGCTCCTGCGCTTCGAGTACGGCGGCGTGGTGGGCGAGATCCTGCCCGCGCACCCCGACTACTTCTCGCTGGCGACCGAGGCGGCCGAGGACCGCCTGGGGTTCATCATCGCGGTGCTCGACCTGCAGGCTCGGCTGGTGCGCGCGGCGTGAGGTGGTGTAGGGTGGGTTAGATTGGGCCGCGGGCCGTAACCCGCCAATGCGCCCGTGAAAATGGCGGATTAGGGGCTTCGCCCTAACTAATCCGCCCTCCTATGATTCTACGATTCCTCCGGCATGCCCTCGCGCCAATCCCGGCGTGAGAGCCAGGAGGCCGCCGCCAGCGCGAGCAGCACGCCGCAGATGGCGAACAGGGCGGCGGCGATGGGGCGCTGGCCCGAGAAGAATATCGCCCAGTTGCCGTTGGACATGACGAGAGACTGGCGCAGGCTGAGCTCGAAGGTGGGGGCGATCACGAGGCCCAGAACGAGCGGCGCCGGGTCGAAGTCGAGTTTGCGCAGGAAATAGCCCGCCACCCCCATGATCAGCATGATCCACACATCGACGATGGAGTTGTTCACCAGGTACACGCCGACGATGCACAGCACGATAATGAGGGGGTAGAGGTAGGCGTAAGGAATGCGCAGCACGCTCACGAACACGCCGACCAACGGCAGGTTGAGAGCGAGCAGCATCAGGTTGCCCACGTACATGGAGGC
>DATBKR010000678.1:0-3189 GCA_036555805.1 Hyphomicrobiaceae bacterium
CGCCTCACCCGCCTTCACCGCCGGACGCCAGCGCAGGAACTCGCGCGTGGGGATGATCGAGACGAGCGCGATGAGCACGAACAGGGTGAGCTTGGTGTGGAACGCCCAGTTGTGGAAATAGTAGTAGGCGCCCTTCTCGAAGTAGAACACGCGCGTCAGCCCCACCAGGAGCAGCACGCTGGCGGAGATGCCGAGGATCATGTCGGCGAGCAGGATCTTGCGCACGCTCTCGACCGTCAGGATACTCCGGATCAGCACGAACTCCAGGACGAGGGCTGCGAACAGGGTGAAGGCCGACAGATGATGCAGAAAGGCGAACAGGGCTGCCGTCGTCATGGCGCTGCTCCTTCGAGTCGTAGATCGCACCGGCTTCTTAGCAGACGCATTCGCCCGAGGCACCATGCCCTGCGCAGATGTGGCAGGCTGGCCGCAGAAGCGCTACAGTAATCGCCAGCAATCAGCGCATCTCTACCCGGAGCGGTCGTGCAGCCGAAACCCGAGGACTACGACTACGAGCTGGACGAGGTCCTGGACGCCGTGGTGGGCATCCGGGCGCTGGTGCCGTCCGACGCCTTCACGGCCGAGATCCTCGGCACCGAGCGCGTGGGCCACGGCGCCCTCATCCGCAGCGACGGCCTGGTGCTCACCATCGGCTACCTGATCACCGAGGCAGAGACCATCTGGATCAGCCTGAGCGGCGGGCGCACGGTGCCGGGCCACGTGCTGGGCTACGACCAGGAGACGGGCTTCGGCCTGGTGCAGGCGCTGGCGCACCTGGACGAGCCCACGCTGCCGCTCGGCCGTTCCAGCGACGCCGAGGTGGGCATGCGCGTGGTGGTGGCCGGCTCGGGCGGGCGCAGCCGGTCGGTGGCGGCGCGCATCATCGCCAAGCAGGAATACGCCGGGTACTGGGAGTACCTGCTCGAGGAGGCGATCTACACCGCACCGGCGCACCCGTTCTGGGGCGGCACGGCGCTGATCGGTCCCGGTGGCGAACTGCTGGGCATCGGCTCGCTGCAGATCCAGGCCGTGAACGCCGACTCCGACCGGCCGCTGCCGCAGCGGCAGCGCCAAGGTGAGCGGCTGGGCGACGATGCCAACATGATCGTCCCCATCGACCTGCTGAAGCCGATCCTCGACGACCTCGCCACCATCGGGCGCCCCAACCGGCCGGCGCGGCCATGGCTCGGCGTCTATGCCACCGAGATCGACGGCAGCGTGGCGCTCCTCGGCGTCGCCGGCGACGGCCCCGCGCACGAAGCCGGCCTGCGGGAGGCCGATATCGTGCTGGCGGTAGACGGGGCCCCGGTGTCCAGCCTGGTCGGCCTGTTCCGCCGCATCTGGGCGCTGGGCGAGGCCGGCGTGGCGGTGCCGCTGACCGTCAACCGCGAGGGCCGCACTTTCGAGGTGAATGTGCGCTCCACCGATCGCCGCAAGCTCCTCAAGGGGCCGGTGCTGCATTAGGTGTCAGTGGGGGTCAGACGCAAGGGTGTCCCCACCCCCGGGGTCGATGATGTTCTGAGGCGTATCGACGCTCCGGAGGCCAGGAGTCCGTCGACAAGGCACCGGAGATCGCGGCTGTGCTGGGCATAGCCGGAAGCGGCAGCTCCCTCCGGGGCCGTGAGCGCCCTCGATCGCCCGCCATTACTGCACCAGAGGGTCGGCAGCGACGCGCCGCCTCAGGAACTCACGCATCGCGGGATCCTCGCACAAGCCGATGGCGCGGCTATAGGCGGCAGCGGTCGCGGCGGGTCGGTCCAAGCGCGCAAGTAGATGGGCCGCGACCGCCCAGTATGGTTGATAGTCCTTGACTGCCCCGGCTGGGATCGACTCCAGCTGAGCCCATCCCGCTGCCGCGCCACGCGTTTGCGCAACGGCGGCGGCATGACTGACGCGAGCGCCCGTCGTCGGCGCAAGCCCTACAAGCCCTTCGTACAGGAGAGCGATGGTTTCCCAGTCGGTGCGGCCGGTCTGCGCGCGCTGGGCGTGCGCCGACTGGATCGCCGCTTCGAGCTGAAAGCGACCAAGCTGCGCAAAGTTGGCTGCCGCACTCAGGCATTGCTCCGCTTCCTCAATGGTCGACGCGGACCAGCGGGCCACATCCTGCTCCGAGAGGGGCACATAACTTCCGTCCGGCGTCCGCCGCGCATCTCTCCGTGCTTCGCAATGGAGCATCAGCGCGAGCAGTCCAAGCGCCTCCGGCTGGTCGGGCAGGAGCCGGGACAGCAGCCGGCCCAGGTCGATCGCTTCGGCCGCCAATCCTTTGCGGCGCGAATCCGCGCCGGCAACATCGTCCCAGCCGCTGCCATAGGCCGCATAGATTGCCTCGAGAACGGCATTCAGGCGCGGCGGCAGTTCATTGGCCGTCGGAAGTTCAAACGCGACGCGCGCGACGCGTATCTTGGCCTTCGCGCGGCTAAGCCGCTGCCCCATCGCCGAAGGTTGCACAAGGAATGCCGATGCAATGCGCGCGGCGTCGAGGCCAAGCACAGTCTGCAGCATCAGGGGAGTGTGGATTCCGGAGTCGATGGCGGGGTGGGCGCAGATGAAAAGAAGCTTGAGTCGCTCGTCAGGAAACACGTTGTCGGCGTTCGCGAGGTCTTGGACCTCGTCTACCAACGTCAGCTGCGTCGGCACGGCCTCGGCCCTTACACGGGTATGCCGGGCACCGTCTATCAGTTTCCGTCGCGCCGCTGTAAGCAGCCAGGCTTCCGGCTTTTCCGGGGTGCCCGTGCGCGGCCAAGTTTCCAACGCGGCCTTGAACGCGTCCGAAAGTGCGTCCTCCGCCGCGGCTACGTCCCGCGATCGCGCAGAGAGAAAAGCAAGCAGGCGCCCGTAGGCGTCGCGGGCCGCCTGCTCGATAACTTCATGCGCGGTCAGGGCGTGACGGCTTTTGGCGTTGGGATTCGTCACGGCTTCAATACCGACACACCAAGGCTCCGCTCCCCATATTACGACGCGTGCGCATGGCGGGTATCGCGTTGCGGCAGGCAGAGCGCGCTCCGGTACGAGCAGAGATCCCTTACCAGACCCGCTTCGTCATCCACGATTTTCGCTGATTCGCTGTCGCCCAACCGCTGGATCACGTAGCCGTGCGGTCCCGGCTCAAAGACGAACGGATATGGAGCACAAGGCGGGCACGGCATACCGCCGACATCAGCAGGAGTGATGCCGGGGGCGTAGTACATG
>DATBKR010000679.1:0-4253 GCA_036555805.1 Hyphomicrobiaceae bacterium
CCGCGTCATCCTGGCGGCGCTGGCCGCCGAGTGCACCAAGGCCACCTTCTTCGTCGTGGGCGAGATGGCCGCGGCGCATCCCGAGGTGGTGAAGGAGATCGCCGACCAGGGCCACACCATCGGCACCCACACCTGGTCGCACCGCAACCTGGGCCACCTGGCGCCGGCAAGCGCGCGTGCGCAGATCGAGTCCGCCTTCGCGGAGGTGGAGAAGGCTGCCGGCAGGCCGATCGCCCCGTTCTTCCGCTACCCGTATCTGAGCAGCACCCACGCCACCGTCGCCTATCTGCAGGGCCGCGACATCGCCCAGTTCGCGGTGGACATCGATTCCTCCGACTGGCTGATCCGCAATGCGCAGCGCGTCATCCAGCGCGTGATGACGAGGCTCGAGGCGCGCCGGCGCGGCATCGTCCTGCTGCACGACATCCATCCCTCCACCGCGCTGGCCGTGCCCGGCCTGCTCGCCCGCCTCAAGGAGAAGGGCTACCGGATCGTGCACCTGCGGCCGGCGGCGCCCGTGCAGACGCTGGTCGTCTCCGACCTGCCCGCCCGCAGCACCGCCACCCGTCTCACCCGGCTCAGCGCGCGCTCGCACCGGGAGCCCGCACACGCCAAGGCGGAGGAAACGAACTGGTCCTGGAAGTGGCCCTTCTGGTGATGCGCAGGCTCCGCGGACCGTTAGCGATACGCAACGCATGGGGTGCATCGGTCCGGGCGATCGCGCCCCCTGGGTTGCGGGGCGCGCCGCGGCGCTTTCTCCTGCCGCTGCCCGGGCGGACGCTCAGCCGCAGCTCTTCTCGCCTTTCTCGCCTTGCTGCTTCGCCTGCTCCAGCTCCGCGTCGGACAGTAGACGGACATCGGGATCGGGGCTGGCGTCGCTGCCGGGCTCGAAGCGCAGCTTCTCCATGTAGTGCGTGGGCTTCCTGCGCCGGTAGTCCGCAAACTCCTTGGCGTAGTAGCGGCGGGCGTCCTCTACGCTCCGGCGGCCGGTCACGATGTCGTGCATGAGGTTCAGGGCCAGGCAGTTGGCCTGCTCGTCGTGGCAGCGCGCCGACACCTCGCCCGCGGTGCGCCCGACGACGACGCTGCCGTCGAAGGCGGCGAGGTCGGAGATCTTCTCGACCGGCACCTTGTAGTCGATGACCGACTCGATGCTGTCGATGTGCGGCGCGGGGAAGTTGTGCCGGAAGAAGCTGCGCGTCGCGATGACGCGTTTCCAGGGTCCGCGGCGATGCCAGATCAGCTGCGTCGGCGTGACCTCGTCCGACTCGCCGTAGCGGTCGATCACCAGCTGCGCCGCTGCGCGCGATTCCCCCGGCCATGCGAGGATGACCTCGGACGATTTCGCCGGCACAGGGACCTCCACACGTCAGAATGCGTACTGAAGGTTTCAGCGTTTCTCAGCGTTTCTGGGCCGTGACCTCGGTCTGCAGGCGCTGCGCCGCGGCGAGGTGCTTCTCCAGCGTCGGCAGGACCTCCTTCGCCATGCTCGCGGTGGGCTCGGTGCCGCCCTGGGCCTGCGCGCGGAAGGCCGCGATGTCATTCCGGTGGTCGGACACCATCTCCTTGGCGAACTGGCGGTCGAACGTGGCTCCGCGCAGCAGCGCCAGCTTGGCGTAGACCGCGCGCTCCTTGAGGCCTGGCCGCGACGGCGGGGTCGCTTTGAGGTCCTGGGCCACCTTGCGGGCCTTCTCGTTGGCCGCGGAGTGGTCCTCGACCAGCATGCGGCCGAAGGCCTTCACGGCCTCGTTGCCGGAGCGCCGCTGGGCCAGCTTGCCCATGTCGATCTCGGCCAGGTTGCCCTGGATCGCCTCCCGGATGAACGCCTTTTGCTTGCTGGCCGCGGCCTGCTGGGCCTTGGGGGTCTCGTTCCTGGCAAGGGTGGGGGTCGCGAACGCGGCAGCGGCGGCAACCGCAGCCACGATACCGATACCGGCTAGGACAAAGCTTCGTCTCATGATGGACCTCGCTCGAGCTGCCCACCGTGCCGTTGGTGGTCGAACGTGAGGCAAATCCGATGGTTCCGACGGGCTTCACGGGCGCTTGCCGATCTTTCTGCGACCCTTCCCGCGCGGTTCCCGAGCGGTCGCGATCCCTGTTGCGGCCGTTCGATCCATGAAAGCGAATGGAACCGAACGCCGCCCGCACCGTTTGCCAACTGCCTGGCGACGAACTACCCCCCGGCTCGTCGCCGCCGGAGCCCCTCCCTCAGCTCCGGCCCAGAGCGGTGCGTGCCCCCCCCGTCGCACCGCTCTATTTCATTCGGCAACCCGACGGCGACCCGACGCCAGATGCACCTGCGGGCGCCCGCAACGCTATCGAGACAGGAGAGAGCCATGAACTGGGACCGCATCGAAGGCAACTGGAAGCAGTTCACCGGCAAGGTGAAGGAGCAATGGGGCAAGCTCACCGACGACGAACTGGCGCAGATCGACGGCAATCGCGACCAGCTCGAGGGCAAGATCCAGGCCCACTACGGCTACGCCAAGGACAAGGTCCGGACCGAGGTGGACGACTGGCTGCGGCGCCAGTGACCGGCGCGATGCGGGGCCGTGCGTTTTCGCGTGCGGCCCCGCCTGTCGCAAGACCGTTCAGGCACGAAACCAGAGCGGCCGCATTCGCGGGAGAAGCGCGTTGCCGGCCCGTCGGCCGCCACGGATAGCACGACGGAACCCACGATGAGCGGCGGGAAACCTGTCGACCGACCCGATGCCCGGACGGTTCATACCCGGCAGGGAACGGGTCCGCGTGCCATGGTTACCGTTCTCCTGCTGTCGCTCCTGCTGGCGGTGGTCGCCGGCGCCCTGCTGGGGCTCTACTATTTCTTCGCGCGTCCCCCCGCGCAGACCACCGGCCTTGCGCCCCTTCTCGCGCTGTTCCCGCGCCGGTTCCAGCACTGCCGGCACCCGGCTTCAGGCCGATAGCGACGGCTTCGCGGACCTGCGGGAACGGGTTCCGCCACGCTTTCGCACCCGCTCGAACTCGCGCTGCAGCTCGTCCAGCTCCTCCTCCGTACAGTCCTCCAGGTCGATCAGGCGGTTGCGGGCGGGCCGTGTGCTGCGGATCAACTCGTCGAGCTTGAGATGCAGCGCCCTCGCGTCGCGGTTCTGGGTATTCTGCAGAAGGAAGACCATCAGGAACGTGGCGATGGTGGTCCCCGTATTGATGACCAGCTGCCACGCATCGGAGAAGCTGAAGAGGAAGCCGGCCAGCGCCCAGACCAGCACCGCGACGCAGGCGATGCCGAAGGCCCAGGACGAGCCCAGCGCGTTCGAGGCACGGCGCGCCAGGCTCCCGAAATCGAGGTACGCGGAAGGGCCGAGGTCGCGCGCGCGGTCCATCACGCCGCCTCCCTCATAGAGCCCGGCTCGACCGGAGCCGGCTCGCCGCCCGGCTCCTCGTCGAGGGGCGGCTGCTGCTCCGCGTCGCCGGCGCGCGCCTCCGCCTCCTCGCCCGGCCAGAACAGCAGGAACGCCAGCAGCCCGAGCAGCAGCACCAGCGGCAGATGGCGGCGCAGCAGGCGCTCCATCGCCAGCATCGAGCTTGTGCCATAGGGGCTGCCCAGCACCGACGCTATCAGCCCCAGCGGCAGCTGTCCGGCAGCCTGCGTGGCGGCCGTGGCCATCTCGCCCAGGCCTGACTGCGCGGCCTGCTGCTCCTCGGCCGCCGCGGTCTCCTGCTCCTTCTGCTCCTTGAGCGTCACCGCTATGGCCGCCAGGAACCCGATGGTGCAGAATCCCGCCGCCATCATGAAGAACGCGTTGGTGGCCCCGAAGCGCGCCGTCAGCGCCAGGGCGGCCGCCGCGGTCGCGAAACCGAACGCGATCACGAACGGCACCGCCACCGAGGCCCTGGCGAGGTATCGGTCGACGAACGAGGACGCCGCCGCCTTGGCGTCGTTGATCAGGCTCCTGAACACGGCCGGGCGCCCGCGCGCGGCGCTACCGCTTCCACAGCGCGCCCAGGACGAAGCCGGCGATTGCTGCCAGGGCCAGCGTGGCCATGGGCTGCTCCTTCACCGACTTGTCCACTGCGCCGCGGAAATTGCCGGCCACCTCCTGCACGCGCTCGCCGGCCTCGCGGCCCCGCTCCGCCGCGCGGCCGGCCACGCCCTCGGCCTGGTCGGCCAGCGTCCGGAACTGGTCCGTGGCCTTGTCGGCCATCCGCTCGAGGCCCTCGGTCGCCCGTTCCTTGAGGCTCGACGGGTCCCGCTCGCCATACTGGGTGCTCTGCGCCATAGTCCCGATCCTCTC
>DATBKR010000680.1:0-4340 GCA_036555805.1 Hyphomicrobiaceae bacterium
CAGACGCAATTCGCCCGTCGATGAGCCGCGGCAGACGGACGAGATCGTAGGCGGCCATCGCGAAGGTGAAGGCGAAGCCCATGCGGGCGAGGCCGCGGCGCATCGGCCGGGCAAGGCCGCCGATCGTCTTGGCCCAGCCGAAGGCCTCCTCGATCAACTTGCGCTTCTTCTGGCTTTGCGCATAGCCCGCGTGCCGCGTGGTGCGGCCATCGATGGCCGAGCGGCGAGCCTTGTCGTTCTGCGCCACGTGCGGCGTCACGCACTTCTGCCGCATATCGGCGACGAAGGCGGCCGTGTCGTAGGCCTTGTCGGCACCGAGCGTCAGCCGGCGCGTGGAGCCCGGAGCCTGCGCGTCGAGCAGCGCGGCGGCCGCCTCGCGCTCGGCGGTGCCGGCCGCCGGCGTCAGGCCCGCCTCGACCACCAGCCCGTGCCGGTTCTCGGTGAGCGCGTGGCCCATGTAGCAGAGCCTGGCCTCCTTGCCCTTGCCTTTGCGGAACAGGCGCGCCTCCGCGCCGGTGGTCGAGGCGTGCGTCGCGTTCGACCGCTTCTGCCCGTGGAAGTCGACCTCCTCGTTGCGGCCCTCCCTCTCGGTCTCGGTGCTCTGCATCGGGGGGCGGTGTCCTGCGGCGTGTCCTGGCTGTTGTTCTTTGTCGGTGCGGGCGGGGGCGGTGTCGCCTCGGCCCCGGGGTTCGGCCCCGGGTTCGGCCTCGTCCTCTCGCTTCGGGGGCGCCCCGCCATCTGCGGCCGGCGGCATGGCCTCCCGATCGGGCGGTGCTGTCTCTCTCGCCACGAAGCTCTTCATCGATGCCCAGGCATGGATCAGCGTGCCGTCGACGGTGAAATGCTCGTCCGACAGCAGCGGCTTGACCTTCTCGTGCTCCAGGATGGCCTTCAGCAACTTGCGCGCGATATCGGCCTCAAGCAGCCGGTCGCGGTTCTTCGAGTAGGTCGAGTGGTCCCACGCGGGATCGTCGATGCCGAGCCCGACGAACCACCGGAACAGCAGGTTGTAGGCGAGCTGCTCCATCAGAAGCCGCTCGGAGCGGATCGTGTAGAACGCCTGGATGAGCGATCCGCGCAACAGCTTCTCGGGCGCGATCGAGGGCCGGCCGAGGCTCGAGTACATGGCACAGAACTCGCCATCCAGCGCAAGCAGCACCTCGTTGACGACCGCCCGGATCGTGCGCAGCGGGTGCTTGGCCGGAACCCGTTCCTCCAGATCGACGTAAGAGAACATCGACCCCGAAACCGCATCCGATCCGCGCATCGCCGCCTCCCCGCCGCCGGCGACACCGAATCTGATTTGCGCTACCCTGTCACGGACGACTTTTTCAACGGCCTGCTAGTGGCAGCGCTGTCGCCCTACACGCTGGAGGGCGCCTACGGCCGCCTGCTCGACGGCGCCTCCGAGCAGATCGCCGACACCGACGTCCTGCACGTGGAGATGGAGGAGCTGATGCCGCACAAGGCGCTGGTTCCGCCAGTGCTCACCTACCTTTTCCACCGGCTCGAGGCGCGCTTCGACGGACGACCGACTCTGCTCGTCCTCGACGAGGCCTGGACCTTCCTCGACGACGCCCTGTTCGCGGCCCGCATCCGCGAGTGGCTGAAGACCCTGCGCAAGAAGAATGTGGCGGTGGTGTTCGCGACGCAGTCGCTGGCCGACATCGAGCGCTCGACCATCGCGCCGGCGCTGATCGAGAGCTGTCCGACGCGCATCTTCCTGCCCAACGACCGGGCGCTGGAGCCGCAGGCCAAGGGCGTCTACGAGCGCTTCGGGCTCAACGCGCGCCAGGTCGAGATCCTGAGCACGGCGGCACCCAAGCGCGACTACTACACTCAGACCGCCCGCGGCAACCGCCTGTTCCAGCTGGGGCTCGGTCCCGTGGCGCTCGCCTTGTGCGGCGCGTCGACCCCGGACGATCACAAGCTGATCGACGGCTGCCTCGCGCAGGGCGACAAGAGCCGCTTCGCGGCCCGGTTCCTCGACGCCAAGGGCCTCGCCTGGGCCGGCGAGCTGATCGCCCGCTGGCCGCGGCCGGCAACCCCGCCACCCATCCCAAGAGACTCCATCCCCATCGATCCGGCCGAAGGTGTGTCGGAGCTGCCCGCCGCGTTGCGAGAGGCCTCGCAGCCGGCCGCCGCCACACCTTCACCGAAGGCAGCGGCGCGGACCGTCGACGCCCGCACCAACGGCACCGCGCCGCTGCCTGGTCTTCCCGGAGGACCGCCCATGCAGGACCGCCTGTCGCCGTTCCGCGTGGTGGCGGGCAAATCGAGGAGGGACAGCCAATGACGCCCCGTCGCCGCGCAGCGATTGCCGTCTCCGTCATCGCGGGTGTGGTGGTGTGCTCCGCACCGCAGTCCGCTGCACAGCTCACGGTGTTCGATCCGGCCAACTTCCAGCAGAACCTGCTCACCGCCGCCCGAGCCCTGGAGCAGATCAACAACCAGGTGCGCGTGCTGCAGAACCAGGTCCTCATGATTGCGCGCATGGACCAGAACCTGGTGCCGCTTGCAGCGACGATGGCGCCCGACCTGCAGAAGGCCCTCGGCACCATCCAGGGCCTGCTTCGCGCCGGCGATGGCATCGCGTTGCGCCTTGCCGCGACACAAAGCGGCTACGAGCAGCTGTTCCCGCGGCAGGCCGCGGCGACCCTGACGCATGACGACGCGCTGCGCAACGCCAAGGCCCGCTGGGACGAGCAATACGCCGCGTTCCAGCGCGCCGCGCTCCTGCAGGGCCAGATCGCCGACGGCATCGAGACCGACACGGGGCTGCTCGCAACCGCCATGGGGCGCTCCCGCGATGCCGTAGGTGCGCTGGAGGCCGTGCAGGCGGGCAACGAACTCACGGCGCTCAACGTCAAGCAGGCCCTCGCGTTGCAGGGTTTGCTCGCCGCGCAATACCGGGCCGAGACGACCAAGCGCGCGCGAGACCTCGCCGCCGAGGAGGACGCGCGGCAGCGATTCAAGACGTTCCTCGGGACGGGCAACGCCTATATGGCAAGCCGACATTGAGCTCGGGAGGACAAGTATGCTGACGACATCGAACGGATCCGCTGGCTCGCACTGAGCCGAGCCTGACTCTCTGCGACTGACGCGACGGTATCGCGGCGGCCCTTCTGCCGTCGGCGGCGGAGTCTTGCCTCAAGCGTCGAGGACGGAGCATGGACGACCTCAGCATCATCGACCGCTTCACCGAGACTTTCAGCCGCTACATCGACTCCGGCTTCGGGCTGCTCTCCGGCGACGTGGCCTTTCTGACGACCGTGCTGGTGGCGATCGACATCACGCTCGCCGGCCTGTTCTGGGCCCTGATGGGCGAGGACAACGTCCCCGCGCAACTCATCCGCAAGGTGCTCTACATCGGCTTCTTCGCCCTCCTGATCGGCAACTTCAAGAGCCTCGCCGACATCGTGTTCCAGTCGTTCGCCGGTCTCGGCCTCAAGGCGTCGGGGACCGCGCTCACGGCAAACGACCTGATGCGGCCGGGGTTCGTGGCATCGGCGGGATACGCCGCGGCGCGGCCGCTCCTGGAGAAGGCCGGGGAGCTCATCGGCATCACCACGTTCTTCTCCAACTTCGTCACCATCGCCGTGCTGCTGCTGGGCTGGCTGATCGTGCTGCTCGCCTTCTTCGTGCTGTCGGTCCAGCTGTTCATCACCATCATCGAGTTCAAGCTCACCGTGCTCGCGGGCTTCGTGCTCGTCCCCTTCGCCCTGTTCGGCCAGACCGCGTTCCTGGCCGAGCGCGTGCTCGGCAATGTCATCTCCTCCGGCATCAAGCTCATGGTGCTGGCCATTGTCGTCGGCATCGGCGCCTCCATCTTCGGGACGCTGGTGCGGCCGACGAGCGAGATCACGCTGGCGCAGGCCGCCTCGACCATCCTCGCCGCCATCGCCGTCTTCGGCCTCGCGCTCTTCATTCCCGGGCTGGCCGCCGGCCTCGTCTCCGGAGCGCCGCAGCTCGGGGCCGGCTCTGCGGTTGCGACCACCGCGGCCCTCGGCGGCACCGCCATTGCCGGCGGCCTGCTGGCCGGCGGCGCCGCGCGCATGACCGGCCGGGCCGCCACCGGGAGCATCCAGGCCGCGGCATCCCTTACGGGCCGAGTCGGCGCGGCGTTCGACGCCGGCGGGCCCGGCGGAGTCGCGCGCACGCTCACCACGGCTCCAGCGTCTCGCACGATGGAGTCAGGGACGGCACCTGTCCGCGACGCCTACCGCCGCGGCGCCGCGCAGGGCTACCGCGATGCCGGTCCGCCGCCCGCGGCCGGGACGTCAGATCCGGGCGGCGACCCGGGAGGCGGCACGCCACCGGGAGGCGCACCGGGATGGGCA
>DATBKR010000681.1:0-4116 GCA_036555805.1 Hyphomicrobiaceae bacterium
CCCGACATGATCCGCTACTTCATGTCGATCCCCGAGGCGGCCGGGCTGGTGATCCAGGCGGGCGCCATGGCGGCCGGCGGCGAGGTGTTCGTGCTCGACATGGGCGAGCCGGTCAGGATCGACGACCTCGCCCGCTCCATGGTCCGCCTCGCCGGCCTGGAGGTGCGCGACGAGGCCCATCCCGACGGCGACATCGCCATCGCCTACACCGGGCTGCGCGAGGGCGAGAAACTCTACGAGGAGCTGCTGCTCGGCGCCAGCATCGCCCCCACCGAGCATCCGCGCATCATGCGCTCGCGCGAGCCCTACCTGCCGCGCCACGAGCTTGACGCGCTGCTGGCCGAGCTGCGGGCCGGCATGGCGGACGGCTCCATCGGGGCCATCCGCGAGGTGCTCACCCGCGCGGTGGAGGACTACCGCCCCTCCCGGCGGGAAGCGGCGTGAGCGGCCACCCACCCGTCATCCCGGCCATGGATTCCCGTGGGCGACGCGAGCCGCAGGCGAGCAGCGCTCCGATCCGGGATCTGGTCGGTATCGAATACACTTTATCACATAGCGGATCATATTTTTCGACACGTGGCTGTGGGAAATGGCGTCTACGCCGTTGATGGCCGCGACCCGGTGTGCTGGTACAAGCCTGACGGTTTGCATGCTGATTGTGCGTTTCGATTGGGAGGCCACGATGAAAGTAGCGAGAAGAGTCGTCGGCGAGGCCTGTGCCTACGCTTCACTCAGAACATCGTCGATCAGGCGTGCGCAAGGCCGATTGGCGAAATTCGCCACGCAGCGGCGCCGTTTTATCATTTGTATTCCATACCTGAAATCTGGCGGCGGAGAACGCGTTGCCGCGAATCTCGCTCATGCACTCGCGCACCTCTACGGACCGGATAGCGTTGCCGTTCTGGTAACGGATTGGAGCGGTTTTGTTGTGCGCCTGATTTTTCCAGAGAATGTGCTCACCAGCTATCCGCCCGACGTTGCGGTTCTCAAAATCGTAGCCCTGAGCCGCGCACCTTATGATGAACGCGTATGGGACCTCATGATGGCCCTCATGAGCATGAGGCCGGAGATGGTCATCAACGTCAACTCGTGGACGATGTGGGAATGTTACGAGAGATTTGCTCCGGAGCTGTCGGCGCACATGCGGCTCGGCACGATCGCCTTCGGAAATGTGGGCGACAAGACCGGCAAGCCCATTGGCTTTCTCGCCACTCATCTGGAGCGATTGCTTCCGTACCTTGACTTCGTCATTACCGACCATGCCGCCATCATAGAAGATCTGAGACGCAAGATTGCCAGCGCGCCCAGGACGGAACGGGTGGCCACCCAGGCAGAGTGGTCGACGGCGAAGCTCCTGAAGACAATGATGACCGCGACGACGCGCGAGGCTCATGACTTATCGAGGTATCTTGGACACGTTCCCAGCAAAGCTGACTGGGCGGCGGCCAGGCTCTTGGCAAAAGAAATGACGTCGACCGCTCTTGAAGCCCGTGATCTTGCCAAATTTCAATGCTTCTACCAATACACAAGGCCCGCGGCACGGTCGCCCTTGACGTCCGCGCAGCCCAGGAAGGGACGGCCGCAGATTCTGTGGGCGAGTCGCGTATCGCGCGTCAAGTTCCCGGAGCTTGTGCCATACATCGCCAAGTTGCTGCCGGAGTGCGACATCCACGCATTCGGGGCTCGGGAGATTGGCTATAAATTCCCGGTGGCGAAAAAGCTGCTGATACCTGAGTATGACCTTGGCAATCGGCTGCAGAAGGCGCCCAATCTCTATTGGCGTGGGCCTTACAAGAAGTTTTCCGATCTGCCGGTCGAGCACTTCAGCGCGATGCTGTACACTGGTATATATGATGGATTGCCCAACGTGCTGCTCGAGGCTGGAGCCCACCGCATTCCGATCGTTGCGCCCTCTCGAGTTGGGGGTATTGGCGAGTTGATCGACAATGATACCGGCTGGCCCGTAGAAAATCAGTATGATCCCAGGGAATACGCCGAACGTCTGCGCGAGGTGCTCGCTTCGCCGGCAGAAGCCGAACGAAGAGCGGACGCACTGTCGCGCATCGTCACCGCCCGGCACAGTTTCGAAGCATTCTGCGATGCGGTTCGCACCTTGGTTGAAGCCAACGTGGCGGTGCAGCGCACTGCGCGGGACGTACCGAAGGCGAAGCGGGTCAACGGCCTGGTTCAGCACGCCAACGGCGCAATTTCTGCCTCTCCCTGACGTGCCGCCACGGCCCATGATACCAGAGTGGGTCTGACCCCTCACTCCGCCCAGTCGGCGAGGCGGGCGAGGAAGGCGAGGCACTTCTCCAGCTCGGCGAGCTCCAGGTACTCGTCGGGCGTGTGGGCCTGGGCGATGTGGCCGGGACCGCACACCACGGCGGGGGCGCCGCCGCCCTGGAACAGGCTGGCCTCGGTGGCGTAGCACACGGCGAACGTCTCGTTCTGCTGCGCCAGCTTGAGGGTGAGCGGCACCGCCGGCGACGCGGGATCGGCCTGGAACGGCGGCACCTCGTTGGTGAGCTCGATGCTGACGCCGGCATCCCGGTCCGCCCGCCGCATCGGAACCGCACACGCCTCCTCGGCAAAGCGGCGGAAGCGGGCGTCGAGCGCCCGGCCGTCGAAGCCGGGCAGCCGGCGGATCTCCCAGCCGAACCAGCACGCCGCCGGCACAATGTTGGAGGCGTTCCCGCCCGCCATCTGCGTTACCTGCAGCGTGGTGCAGGGCGGATCGAAGCGCGGGTTGCGGCCGGTTTCCTTGAGCTCGGCTTCGATGCGGGCCAGTTCGCCCAGCAGGTGCCCGGCGTAGGTGATGGCGTTCACCCCCAGATGCGGCATGGAGGAGTGCGCGGCGCGGCCGGCGAGCCGCACCACCCAGCGCATGGGGCCCTTGTGCGCGTCCACCACCGTCATGGCCGTCGGCTCGCCCACCAGCACCATGCGGGGCAGCGGCAGGGAGGCACCCAGCTCGGCGATCATCGGCCGCACGCCCGTGCAGCCCACCTCCTCGTCGTAGGAGAACGCGAGATGGATCGGCGTCGCGAGATTGCGGGCCCTGAACTCGGGCACCATGGCGAGGACGCAGGCCAGGTAGCCTTTCATGTCGCAGGCGCCGCGGCCGTAGAGCCTGCCGTCGCGCTCGACCAGCGTGAACGGATCGCTGCTCCAGATCTGCCCGTCTACGGGGACCACGTCGGTGTGGCCGGAAAGCGCGATGCCGCCGGCGCCTGTGGGGCCGATGGTGGCGAACAGGCTGGCCTTCTGCCGGTCGGCGGTCGGCACCAGGGCGGACTCGACACCGTGCTGACGCAGGTAGCCCTCGATAAAGTCGATGATGGGAAGGTTGGACTTATGGCTCGTCGTGTCGAAGGCGACGAGGCGCGCCAGCAGGTCCTTGGCTGCGGCGACAGGGGCTGGCATGTCGTCCTTTCGGTCTGGCGTTCAGTTCAGCGATGGCCTGGAGTGCGGGCTGTCGAGCGAGAACGCGGGCACGGTCACCTCGATGCTCTGGCCGCTGCCGGTGGTCATCCGGTAGGTGCCCATCATGATGCCGGACGGCGATTAACCGATATTAGAAGCGGCCAATGCCGCGTCAACATCGGCCGCCAGGTCGGTCCAAGCCTCCAGGCCCGCCGAGATGCGCAGCAGCCCGTCGGAGATGCCGAGCTCCGCCCGCACCTGCGGCCCGAGCCGCTGGTGCGTTGTAGTGGCCGGGTGTGTCACGAGGCTCTTGGCGTCGCCGAGGTTGTTGGAGATCCTGATGAGCTTCAGGGTGTTGAGGAAGCGGAACGCAGCCGGCTTGCCGCCCTCCAGCTCGAACGTGACCACCTGGCCGGGCCCCGTCATCTGGCGCCGGGCCAGCGCCGCCTGAGGGTGGTCGGACCGGCCGCAGAACAGCACGCGGGCGACGCCGGGCTTTCCGGCGAGATGGTCGGCGAGCCTGGCCGCGGTCTCGCACTGGGCGCGCACGCGCAGCGGCAGCGTCTCCAGCCCCTTCAGCATGACCCAGGCGTTGAACGGGCTCAGCGAGGGGCCGGTGTGCTTCAGGAAATTGTGCAGGCGGTCCTTCACGTAGGCTTCGGAGCCGAGCACGACGCCGCCCAGGCAGCGGCC
>DATBKR010000682.1:0-2538 GCA_036555805.1 Hyphomicrobiaceae bacterium
GAATCCACCTTCCGGCCCAGAACCCGCGCCGGCAAGTGGCTCGACGAGAGACTGCCGCTGCCGCGCACGATGCACGGCCAGTTCGTCGACTTCCCCACGCCGCGCAACATCAACTACCTGTGGACCACGGGCGGCCTCCTCACCTTCTTCCTGGGCGTGCAGATCGCAACCGGTGTCGTGCTCGCCATGCACTACATCCCGAGCGCCGCCGACGCCTTCAGCAGCGTGGAAGCCATCCGGCGCGACGTGAACTACGGCTGGCTGCTCCGCAACATCCACATGGTAGGCGCCTCGTTCTTCTTCCTCGCCGCCTACATCCACATCGGTCGCGGGCTCTACTATGGCTCCTACAAGGCGCCGCGCGAGATCCTCTGGATCCTGGGCGTCGTCATCTTCCTCCTGATGATGGCCACCGCCTTCATGGGCTACTCGCTGCCCTGGGGACAGATGAGCTTCTGGGCCGTGACCGTCATCACCAACCTGTTCTCCTCTATCGACTCCATCATCCCCGGTCTCGGCACCCGCATCGTGCAGTGGCTGTGGGGCGGCTACTCGGTGTCGGGAACAACCCTCACGCGCTTCTACGCGCTCCACTACCTCCTGCCGTTCGTGATCGCCGGCGTCGTCGGCCTGCACATCTGGGCCCTCCACGTCGTCGGCCAGAACAACCCCACCGGGATCGACATCAAGTCGCCCACCGACGCCGTACCCATGACACCCTACGCCGTCATGAAGGACATCTTCGCGCTGTCGGTGTTCGTGCTGCTGTTCGCCTGGTTCGTGTTCTACCTCCCCGACTACCTGGGCCATCCCGACAACTACACCGAGGCCAACCCGCTCTCCACGCCGCCGCACATCGTGCCGGAGTGGTACTTCCTGCCCTACTACGCCATCCTGCGCGCCATCCCCAACAAGCTGCTCGGCGTGATCGCGATGTTCTCGTCGATCCTGCTGCTGATCTTCGTTCCGTGGCTCGATACCTCGCGGGTGCGCTCAACCAAGTACCGGCCGGTATACAAGGTGTTCTTCTGGATGTTCGTGGCCTCTGTGATCGCACTCGGCTACCTCGGCTCCAAGCCGCCGGAGGGCGAGTACATCACCTGGGGTCGGGTCTTCACCGCCTACTACTTCCTGCATCTGTTGGTGATCCTGCCGATCGTCGGCGTGACCGAGACGCCGAGACCCCTGCCGCGCTCGATCAGCGAGGCCGTGCTGGGCAAGCGGGCAAAACAGAGCGCCACTGCCGGGGGGGTGTCGTGATTTCCATCAGCAGCGTGAAGGCCGGCGCGACAGGACTGCTGCTGGCGGCGGCCCTGGCAGCGGCCGGCCCGGCGCAAGCCGCGGACAACGGGCACCCTCACATCGAGCGCCAGAAGTGGAGCTTCTCGGGCTTCCTCGGCAGGTTCGATCAGGCGCAGCTGCAGCGCGGGTTCAAGGTCTATTCCGAGGTCTGCTCGCGCTGCCACGGCGTCAGGCGCCTGGCCTTCCGCAACCTTGCCCAGCCTGGCGGCCCGAGCTTCCCAGAGGCGGGCGTGAAGTCGCTGGCGGCCGACAAGTACAAGGTGGACGCCGAGCCCAACGACCAGGGCAAGGTGCTCAAGCGGCCGGCCGTGCTGGCCGACCACATCCCGCCGCCCTTCAAGAACGACCAGGAGGCGCGCGCGACAATGCCCGGCGGCGCGCTGCCGCCCGACCTGTCGCTGATCGCGCGGGCACGCGGCGTCGAGACCGAGACGCCCTTCTATCTGGTGCCGCTCACCATGCTGCGCGACATCCTCGCCGGTTACCAGGAGGGGGGCGTCGATTACCTCTACGCCTACCTTACGGGCTACAACGAGCCGCCGCAGGGCACCAAGGTGCCCGAGGGGATGAACTACAACATTGCCTTCCCGGCCCCGCACTTCACGGGCATGCCCAACCCGTTCGCGGGCGGCGACGGCCTCGTGCAATACACCGACGGAACCCCCGCAACGATTGACAACTACGCCCGCGACGTTGCGGCGTTCCTGGCCTGGGCCGCCGATCCCAAGCTGGAGGAGCGCAAGCACCTCGGCATCCTGGCGATGGGCTACCTGCTGATCACCGCAATCCTGCTCTACTTCGCCAAACGCCGCATCTGGTCCAGGGCGCACTGAGCGCCGTGTAGGTTGGGTCGAGCCCGGCGCAGGCCGGGCGCAGACCCAACCAACGTAGTTGGGTCTCGCTTCGCTCGACCCAACCTACCCGCACCCATCACGGCCGCATCACGATCTTGCCGAGCGTGGTCCCACCGCCGATGGCGGCGTGCGCCTGGCGCACCTCGGACAGCGAAGCGGGCACCCCCATCGGCGGCGGCGTCCCTCGGGGTCATGGTCGTAGGAGTGGAGGGAGAAGCAGCGCACCGCCGGGCTCTTGCCGGAGCGCCGACTGAGCGCCGGGCGGCATCCACAAGTTTGACACACTGCGATGCTGCGCTTCGTGGGATCGCGAAGGCTGGGCGGGCATTTGTGCGACGCGTGGGGTTTGCGGCGCTGCCGTGAGCCTTCGTGCTTGCGAGCG
>DATBKR010000683.1:0-3415 GCA_036555805.1 Hyphomicrobiaceae bacterium
TCGCCTGCTAGCCGAAGACCAGGGCTGATCGCCCTCACGACGTTCATGCCGTCGCAACTAGGCCCGGAGATTCAAGCGCGCCGCAAGATGGTTTGAAGAACGTCCTCCATCGCCCGCGGTGAAATCCCAAGGTCAGCAAAGCCGGGAACACCCGCCGAGGCCACGGTATCGATCTCCATCAGCTCCACCTGATTGCGCGTTACCGGCGCGCCTGGCAGCACCTCGGCGATCCAAGCCAGGGCATGCCAGGCGGCGAGAGGCACAGGCGCCAACACAGGTTTCACGTTTGCTGCACTGCCGATCGTCCTGAGCAGCTCTTCGTAGGTATAGACGCGCGGTCCGCCGCATTCGACCGTGATTGCTTCCGCCGGTGTCCTCTGCATCAACCTGGCGACCGCCTCCCCCACATCCTCCACATCGGCGTGCTACCGCGTCTGGCCCCGGCCAAACATGGGATAGATGGGAAGACGCCGCAGCAGCTGGACGAGAGTGTTGAGAAACGCATCGTCCGGGCCGAACATGACGGCGGGTCGGATCACCTCGGCATTGGGGAAGGCCGCGCGGACGGCCTGCTCTCCCTGCCCGCGTGCGCGGATGTAGGGTGAGGACGACGTCGCATCGGCACCGATGCCCGAGATCTGAATGAGCCGCTCTGCCCCGGCATTTCGTGCCTCCTCGGCCAACCGCTGCGCCGCCGCGACGTGCAGGGCATTGAACGTATCTGTTCCGCGCTCGACGTAAAGGCTGACCGCGTTCACCACGCCAGTCGCGCCTTTAACCGCCGCCGCGATCGACTCCTGCTCGCGAATATCCGCGGCAATCGGCTGGACCTCCGGATCACCGCCACTCGAGGATCTCGGATGCCTGGTGGCGATGCGAACCGAAAACCCCTTGTCGCGCAGGTGGCGAACCACCCGGCGTCCTAGAAAACCAGTGCCGCCAAACACGGTCACAACCTCGCCCACGGCGCACCCGCCTTTCTTGGATGCAGGAGTCGCTCGTCAGAGCACCCGCTGTAGCGTACACCTCTCACGCGGGCCGCGCGAACTGCCACATGCGCCGTCGCGCAGCCGACACACCAACGTCGAGCAAGCTGCCATGACCCCGCGAACGGCTCGGCCTGACAGACCCGCTCCACGACTACCGAGTGCAGGTTGGCTCTCGGGAGCATCCCGCCCTCAAGCGTGTTCGCGCCAAGCTGCCCGGGGTGCACATGCTGCTTGCGCCGGAGCAGGCCCACTTCACGGCGCTCCTCGCGCACCTGCTGGGCGTTGGGCGCTATCTCAGGATCGGTACCTGCACAGGCTACAGCGGCTTGCCATTGCGCCCGCGCTGGGACCCCTGACGGTAGGGTCCTGACCTGCGAGATCGACGTCTCGATGGTCCCAACCGCCCAGCGCCATTGGCAGGTTGCGGGTGTCGCCACAAAGATCGAGCTTCGTCTTGGACCGGCGCTCAACACGCTTGACGCCTTGCTCGCCCAAGGGGAACACGGCCGCTTCTACCTGGCGTTCATCGACGCCGATAAGGAAAGTCTCTTGGCTCACTACGAACGCTGCCACGCCCCGGTGAGGCTTGGCGGACGGTGGCGACGAGGTCCGGGGCGTAACCGCAGAACTCTCGGCCGCACTTAGCGGAATCTTAGGTTGTCGCGCGTTAGCTGCCTCACAGACGTGCAACCCATCAACTTCATGCCCCGCTCAACTTCCGCTCGCAGCAAACCCAGCGCCCGCTCGACGCCGGCCTGTCCGGCCGCTGCCAGAGGATAGAGATAGTACCTGCCTATGCCGACGGCTTTGGCCCCTAGCGAGAGCGCCTTGAGAACGTGGGTCCCGCGCTGAACGCCCCCATCCATGATCACGTCGATTCGATCCCCTACGCTGTCGACGATTTCAGCTAGTTGGTCAAAAGCGGCCCGAGAGCCATCCAGCTGGCGGCCGCCATGGTTGGACAACACGATGCCGGTGCAGCCGATCTCGGCGGCGCGCATTGCATCCTCCACCGACATCACCCCCTTGAGGCAAAACTGTCCGTCCCAGAGCCGGACCATCTCCGCCACATCCTCCCAGTTCATCGCCGGATCCAGCATCTCGGTGAAATAGCGCCCGATCGACATGGCGCCGCCGCTCATATCCACGTGCTCATCCAGTTGCGGCATCCGGAAGCGCTCGTGCGTCATGTAGTTCACGCCCCACGCGGGCCGGCGTGCGAATTCAAGCATGCCACCAATCGTCAGCCTGAAGGGAATGGAGAATCCGGTGCGCAGATCGCGTTCTCTGTTCCCCCCGGTGATGCTGTCGACGGTCAGCATCATCACGTTGACGCCCGCCGTCTTGGCGCGTTGCAACATCGCGCGGTTCAGGCTGCGATCCTTATGAAAATAGAACTGATAGACCTGCGGCGTGCCGTACGCCTTGCGCAGCTCCTCGACGGCGACCGTCCCGAGCGACGATACGCCGAACATGGTCCCGAACTTCGAAGCCGCGGCAGCGACGGCCCGCTCTCCGTCATGATGGAACAGGCGCTGGAGCGCGGTAGGTGAGCAGTAAAACGGCGTTGCGAGCTTCTGTCCCATCACGGTCACCGACATATCGACGCTCTCAACGCCGCGCAGGACATTGGGCACCAAATCGCAGCGCTCGAAGCTTGCCGTATTCCGGCGATGCGTCACCTCGTCGTCGGCAGCACCATCGATGTAGTTGAAGATGGGGCCAGGCAGCCGCCGCCTCGCAAGCTCGCGAAAGTCATGGAAGTTATGGCAATTGCTGAGCCGCACCCTGACCCCGCTTCGTTTCCTGGCCGTCCGACCTCAAGCGCATGTGCGCGTCGTCGGAGGCCCCGCCTCGCACACCAACAGTTTAATCTATAGCGCGCCGCATCCGTACCAAGACGTCAGACCAGGTCGGCGTATATTGTCGGGCGTCGGGTCAGGTCACCTAGCTGCGCGTGAGGCCCGCCGCTTTCAGAGCCGCTGCGATGATGCCACCGGGATCGACCCTGCGTGAGCCAGGTTGGCCAGCTTCTTCTGGCGCGGGTAGGCCGGCGGCTTTGAACGCGGCAGCAATCACGGCATTGGGATCAAGAGCCGAATGCTTGTCGCCAGATCCGCCATCCTTGTGCAGCGGCATGTCATCTGCCGGTGCGTAATCACCGGCGGGCAATGCAGGAAGGCTTGGTGCAGAAGATTTGCGACCAGCTCCTGACCGTGTCGCCGACCGCCACTCCCGGGCTTCGGCGGTATCCAGCCCCCAGAAGCGTGCGATCTGAGACGTAGAGCAGAGGCCAGCTTCAAGGAAGAACGGGCCGGTGACGCCACAGGAATCGACGCCCGTCGTCGCAATAGGCACACCGTGCCCCATGCCACCGATGCTGTAGGCTTCAAGCCGCGAGTCGCCTCTTGCGTCTTGCCAGATGC
>DATBKR010000684.1:0-5274 GCA_036555805.1 Hyphomicrobiaceae bacterium
GGCGACAGCGTCGGCATCGGCGAGCGCTTCGGCCTGATCCGCTTCGGCTCGCGCGTCGACCTCTACCTGCCGCCCGGCCAGGGCGCGCTGGTGGCCGTCGGCCAGCGCGCCGTGGGCGGCGAGACCGTGTTCGCCGACCTCAAGTCGGACGAAGCGGAGCGCGAGGCGCGCCGGCAGTAGGAATTGGCGAGGCCGGACGGACGGAAGAATGGACCCCCTGCTGCCGAGGCTGGAGACCGAGGAGCGCCGCCGGCGGGGCCGGCTGCTGTTCCGCCACGACAAGATCCCACTGCGCATGGTGGTGCCCAACTTCTTCACCGTGCTCAGCCTGTGCGCCGGCCTCACGGCCATCCGCATGGCCATCGAGGCGCGCCCCGACATGGCCATTGCGCTGATCGTCATTGCCGCCCTGCTCGACGGCGTGGACGGGCGGCTGGCCCGCGCGCTCAAGGCGCAGTCGAAGTTCGGCGCCGAACTCGACAGCCTCGCCGATTTCGTCAACTTCGGCGTCGCCCCGGCCGTGCTCATCTTCGTCTGGGGGCTGATGGGCTTGCCGCGCGGCTTCGGCTGGATCGTGGCGCTCGTGTTCGCGCTCGCCATGGGCCTCAGGCTTGCCCGCTTCAACTCGCTGATCGATGTCGAGAAGCCCAAGTGGCAGTCCAACTATTTCACCGGCATGCCGGCGCCCGCCGGCGCCATCTCGGTGCTGCTGCCGCTCTATGTCAACGAACTTGGCCTGTTCGACGTGCGCGCCTGGCCGTGGCTGATCGCGCTCTACGTGCTCGTCATGGCGGTGCTGCTCGTCTCCACCATCCCCACGTTCTCGGGCAAGCTCTTGGGCGAGCGCATCTCGGGCGACTACGTGCTCCCCGTGTTCGTCGGCGCCGCGGCGGTGGTGGCGCTGCTGCTCACGTATCCCTATGGCACGCTCACCGTCGGCACGCTGCTCTACTTGGCGACGGTCCCCCTCAGCTACTTCCGCTTCGAGCGCAAGCTCTACGCACCCGCGCCGCCTTCGGGCGAGACGAAGCACTGATGATGTGACCGGGGTCAGACCCCTCGCTTGCAACCGGCGTTCAAGATCGCAGCGCCGGCGCGAGGGGTCTGACCCCGTTTCCCGACACCTCTACTTCGTCTCGTCCGGCGAGCGGTTGTAGACGTCGTCGGCGCGCACGATGTCGTCCTCGCCGAGGTAGCTGCCGAGCTGAACCTCGATCAGCTTCAGCGGCGTCCTGCCGGGGTTCTCCAGGCGGTGCCACTGGGTGGCGACGATGTAGACCGACTGGTTCTCGTGCACGAGCCGCTCCTCGCCGCCAACCGTCACCTTGGCGGTGCCGTGCACCACCACCCAGTGCTCGGAGCGGTGGTGGTGCATCTGCATGGAGAGCTTGCCGCCGGGCTTCACATGCAGGAGCTTCACCTGGAAGCGCTGGCCGACATTGAGCGTCTCGAAGTAGCCCCAGGGGCGATGGTTGCGCACATGGCTCTCGTGCTCCCTGCGCCCGGCCGACTTGAGGCGCGCGACCATCTTGCCCACATCCTGCGCCTTGGTGCGGTCGGCGACCAGCAGCGCGTCGGGCGTGTCGACGATGACCAGGTTCTCCACCCCCATGGCGGCCACCAGCGACTTCTGGGAGGAGACATAGCAGTTGCGCGTGGCTTCGAGCAGCACGTCGCCGTGCACGGCGTTGCCGTCGACGTCGCGCGCGCCGAGCTCCCACAGTGACGACCACGAGCCGACATCGCTCCAGCCCACGTCGATGGGCATGACGGCGGCGCGATCGGTCTTCTCCATCACCGCGTAGTCGATGGAGATGCTTGGCGCCGCAGCGAACGCCTCGGCGTCGAGGCGCAGGAAGCCGAGGTCGGTGCGTGCGCCGGCAACCGCGGCCCTGGCCGCGGCCAGGATGGCGGGCGCGAAGCGCTCCAATTCGCTCAGAAAGGCGCGCGCCCCCAGCACGAAGATGCCGCTGTTCCAGGAGTAGCAGCCGGCGGCGAGGTACTCCGCCGCGGTTTCCCTGTCGGGCTTCTCGGTGAAGGCAGCCACGGCGAACGCGCCCTCGAACCCGTCGAGCGGCGCGCCGCGACGGATGTAGCCGTAGCCGGTGTGCGGCGCGTCCGGCGCGATGCCGAACAGCACGAGCCTGCCGGCGTTGGCGATGGCGGCAGCCTGGCGCACGGCGGCGGCGAAACGCGCCGCGTCGCGGATGACATGGTCCGAGGGCATCACGGCGAGGACGCCCTCCGGGTGCTCGCGCTCGGCCAGGAGGGCCGCGACCGCCACCGCCGGCGCGGTGTTGCGCGCCGTCGGCTCCAGCACGATGGCCACGGGGCGCACGCCGGCGCGCTCGGCCTCGTCCTTGACCAGGAAGCGGTGATCGTTGTTGCAGACGACGACGGGCTGGGCGAAGCCGGCGGCCGGCCCCAGGCGTTTGAGGGCGGCGGCCAGGAACGACTCGGGCTGCATCTCCGAAAAGCGGATGAACTGTTTGGGATAGAGGGCCCGCGACAGCGGCCAGAGCCGCGTCCCCGCCCCGCCGGATAAGACCACTGGCTGAATTGTGGACATAAAGAGATCTCCTCAAGCGTAGCAGCCTTAGCAGCGTGGGACCGGCGTCTCAAGAACGTCGCATGGCCGCATCGAACCAGGGCCGGTGCAGCGGGCCAGGCTCCGCGGGCTGCCGCGAGCCCCGCTAAGGCCCCCGCCCCCGGCTTCTGCGAAGGGTCTCCGAAGGCCTTTCTCCAAAACGATTGCGATAGTCGCTCGCAAATCGACCGAGATGGGAGAAGCCGCACGCTGTCGCGACTTCAGCCACGCCCGCATTTGCTTTCGGTCTCATGAGCGCATCGCGAGCCTTCGCCAGACGGGCCTCGCGCAAATACCGCATCGGTGAAGTGCTTCGGAAGTCGCGGAAGTGCTGGAACAGGGTCCGTCCGGAGATGCCCGATACTCCCGCGATGTCCGCGATTGTGATCGGCGCGGCGAGGTTGGCGTGCATGTAGTCGAGAGCGCGCCGCAGGTCGCGCGGCGCGAGAGCCCGCTCGCGGCGCCGCAGGGCGTCGCTATAGTTGTTGGGATGCGAGATCAGCAGCCTGTGCACGATGAACTCTTCGAACGTGCCCACCGCATTCGCATCCCAGGTCATCCATCCCGTGCGTTGGAAGTCCCTCACCGCAAGGTGCACGTGCTGCGCCAGGCTGCGGCCGTAGCCCGCGGTGAGATCCATGACCGGCGCCAGTTCAAGCGGTGCCGCAGGCTCCTCGCCCAGAAGGCCAGCGAGATGCCGGGTCAGGGTAGCCGCTCTCACCGAGACGTTGAGGCGGGCGCCGGTCCCTTTCGTCCTGATGACGAGTTCGTGCGTTGGCGACGAGACTGCTGCGCGCTCTGGACCGCACGCGATCCGCCAGCGCGCGATCTCAAACTCGATCTCCTCCTGAATGGGAAGCTGCAGCCAGTAGTCGTCGCGGGCCGGGGTGGTCCGGATCTCGCCGGGAGCGCCGTATTGGATGTAGCCGACGTAGACGCCCGGCAGGTAGATGCCATTGATCCGCAAATCCAGCTGCCGGGCCACGCGCCGCGAGATGTCGAAGCGGAATTCCTTGGCGCGCAAAAAGGCGCGCGCTTCGTCGGGGTCCCGACTGCCGAAGATGCGCTGCGTGTCCAAGAGCGAAGCGGAGCGGCTGCGGTCCATCTGACTTCCGCAAAGGAACCATACGTTGTCAGAATAGCGGTCCTGGTCGCCTCAGGCGAGCGAACTTTGCTGCACTTTCTGGACATTCGTGGGGCGCGCATCCGGTTAGAAGTCTGGGTGGCGCCCTTGCTTGGAAAATTGTCTCTGGACCATGCGGCGGCCCTCGCCCGCTGGCCCTGGATCGCGATCCGGCGGACCCGCGCAAGCCCGATACGCCTGCGACGAAGCGACTGAGAGGAGAGATGCGATGGTTCTAAGATTGGGAGACCCGGCCCCGGACTTCATGGGTGACAGCACGGAGGGGCCGATCCATTTCCACAACTGGATCGGCGACGCCTGGTGCGTGTTGTTCTCGCACCCAAAGGACTTCACGCCCGTGTGCACCACCGAGCTCGGCTACATGGCCAGGATCAGGCCGGAGTTCGACCGGCGCGGCGTCAAGATCCTGGGGCTCAGCGTCGACCCGATCGAAAGCCACAGCAGGTGGTCGAAGGACATCGCGGAGACGCAGGGCCATGCGCCCAACTACCCGATGATCGGCGATCCCTACCTCAAGGTTGCCAAGCTCTACGGCATGCTGCCGGCCGACGCCGGGGAGACGTCGGAGGGGCGCACGGCGGCCGACAATCAGACCGTGCGCACCGTATTCGTGATCGGGCCCGACAAGCGGATCAAGGCGATCCTGGTCTATCCGATGACCACGGGCCGCAACTTCGACGAGGTGCTGCGGTTGATCGACTCCCTTCAGCTCACCGCCAGGCACAAGGTGGCGACGCCGGTGAACTGGCAGCAGGGCGGGGAGGTGATCATCGCCGGCTCCGTCTCCGACGAGGACGCCAGGAAGCAGTACCCCAACGGCTGGAAGGCGCCCAAGCCCTACATCCGCATCGTACCGCAGCCGCGCTAGCAGGGCGCCGCCGTGCCATGAAGGCATACGCGAGGCTTCACGACTTTCCGCGCGGCCAGCCGCTCGACACCCGGCGGCCCTCATCGGGTGCGCACCGTGGCGCTCCCGGTTCGCGCCTGGCGGAGTGGGCGGCGGAGTGGTGCGCTGCATGGGGCCAGACCTGCGCCGACTATTGTCGCGCCGCAGCCCTCTACGAGGGGCTGCGGCGCCTGTCGGACGCCGAGCTCAACCGTCGCCGACTGAGCCGAGCAACGCTCGCACGGGACATCGCGCAGGCCTGCGACCGCAGCAACGGCGGTTCGTTCCTTTGACTGCCGCCTGGCGCGGGGGCACAATCGAGCGCCAACCGTGGGGCAACGTTGCCTTACGCGCGGGCCGTGCAACCGTGAAGAGAGGTGGCCCATGATCTTCCGCCAGCTCTTCGACCAGACCTCGAGCACCTACAGCTACCTGCTGGCCAGCCGGAAGGGTGGCGAGGCGCTGATCATCGATCCGGTGCTGGAGCGGGTGGACCGCTATCTGCAGCTGGCGAGAGAGCTCGACCTCAAGCTGGTGAAGGCCGTGGACACCCACATCCACGCCGACCACATCACCGGCCTGGGCGCGCTGCGCGACCGCACGCACTGCATCACCGTGATGGGGGAGCGCGCCAAGGTGGATGTCGTCTCCATGCGC
>DATBKR010000685.1:0-3152 GCA_036555805.1 Hyphomicrobiaceae bacterium
CTTCGTTCAACGGACGGCGGCAGCCTTCGCGCGCCGGCACGAGCCGGACGATGCGAGAGTATCGTGTCCGGTCTGTTAGGGGCTCGGGGTGAAACTCCCGGGGGCTACTCGGCATTCCGACGCTCAGCGAGGAGGATGCCAGGCGACCCAGCCGTGAGCGCGGGCAGAGCCGCATCATCAATCCAGTGAAGGCGGCATTGACCCTGGGCGACACCTGGGGTGAGCCCAAGTTGAGCCAGCAGGCCTCCCTGGGCTAGCTTTGCCAGGGCAATGGCACCAGTCCTTTGGAGGCATGCATGTGGCCACAGAATGCCTTGACGGAAAGGCTCAACATCCGCTGGCCCATACTGCAGGCACCCATGGGATGGCTGAGCACACCGGCGCTGGCCGCGGCGGTCAGCAACGCCGGCGGGCTCGGCGGCATTGGCATGTGGGGTTTCTCGGCGGAAGAAGCCGAGAGACGCATCGCCGGGTTCCGGCAGCAAAGCGGCGGCAGCCTGAATGTAAACTACCCGCTGTGGCCGGAGCCGGAGATCACGGCTGACGTTGCCGATCCCATGCGCAGGCGGCTGCAGGCCCATTACGACGCGAAGGGCTTGGGACCGGTACCCAGGCCCGAGGGAGCGGCGAGCGACGTCAGCCCCGAGCACCTGGCCATGGTGTTGCGGGCGAAGCCGCAGATGGTGAGCTTTCATTTCGGCCTTCCCAAGCAGGAGGTCGTGGAGGCGATCAAGGGCGCGGGGATCTTTGTCATCTCCAGTGCTACGACGGTCGCGGAGGCCATGATGCTCGAACAGTGCGGAGTCGACGCCGTGATCGCGCAGGGTACCGAGGCCGGCGGCCATCGCGGTACATTCACGGGCGTCGACACGAGCATGCAGCCCGGCCTGTTTGCCCTCCTGCCCCAGGTGGTCGATGCCGTGCGTGTGCCGGTGATAGCGGCGGGTGGAATTGCCGACGGGCGCACCGTGGCAGCGGCATTCGTGTTGGGCGCGAGCGCCGTGCAACTGGGCACCGCCTTCCTTCGCTGCGAGGAGGCAAATGTGCTCGATGCCCATCGCGCTGCTCTGCGCGAGGCCACCGATGCCTGCACCATCGTAACGGACACGATCACCGGCAGACCCGCGCGCTACATCAGCAACAAGCTCACTGACGACCTCATCGCTTCCGGTCTGAACCCCGTCGCCTTTCCCGCTCAGCTCAGCCTCACCGCGCCGCTGGGCGCGACGGGAGACAGAGAGTTCACCGCCTTGTTTGCAGGTCAGTCGGCCGCACTGGCGAGGGATACGACTGCCGCAGAATTGGTCCGTTCACTCGCCGAGGAGACGACCCGACGCCTACGCGCTTTGAATGCATGAATGTGACAAGCATTGGAACCTGGCACGTCGCGCCAACCGGACTGAAGGCTTGAGACACTTCGACGTTCGGGCAAGTCGCGGTGATCGTGCCTTCCTGAGGCGCCTATGCAAAAGCCGAATTCGGGGTCAGGCGCGCCGGTGACCGTTGCGTCTTCGATGCAGTCCGCTGCTGAGGGTATACCGGACCGCACGCTGGAAGGCGGCAGCTGACCCGAGGCGTGAGGCAAGGTGGGTATTGCGACTGGGCGACACCAAGGGAGGAGCTGCTCAGCTGGCATTGCTCCTTGGATGTTGGCCAGTGCGTCAAGCCGACGAGCGCCCCAAGCAGCTCGATTAAGGGGCTGGACAGATGTTGGGGCCATTTGTGATTGGTCCGAACATTGGGGGCGGGATGCGCCGCCTCGATGCGGCCTCGTACGCAGATGCGATCTTCAACAGCACATCCTCCTTGCCCGGCTCGGCGCGAAATACGAGTGAAAAGGGCAGGCCCGGCTCGGGGATCGGGGTCGGCGTGTGTGACGGCGTCGACACATAGCGGCGACCGTCGGCACTCAGCGAGAACACCGGATCGTAGACGGTCGTGACGTACCCTGCCGGGATCAGCATCTCCGTCAACCCCGCATTCGGTCCGGTCAGAGACTCCGGCGCCAGGTTGCTCGGAATGTCGTACTGGTGTGGATGGCCAATGAGGCCGGGCGGCCAGGGCGTGTGCAAGCGCACGAGCGCGTCCAGCCGGTTTTCCAGGATCACCATCATGTCGACCCGCCGCAGCAGCTCGCGCAGCATGACCCTTTCGTTGACACCTTGGCGCCCCTGGAGGGGATTGCGCGGATCGGCTATCTCCTCCCAATTCTTGAACGCCGCCCGCTGATCATCGCCCCAGAATTTCGAGCGGGCATTGAGGTTCGGCCAATCGGCAAGTGTTTCGCTGAAGCCCTTTGCCTTCCAGTCCTCGGCGCGGCGCAGCAGATATTGCGAGATATGAAAACGGAAGGTGTTCGCCAACTCCTGCTGCTGGATCGTGCTCAAGTCGAGGTTGGAAGGCGGCGCGATGCGGCCCTCCGCCATCGCCACGCAAAAATCGATCGGCTGCATCGTGCCGGTGCCGAACACTTTTCCTGGCATGAACTCTGTCGGCACGATCGCGGCAGCGAAATCCTTGAACACCGGCTGCCCATCTCGATCCAGCCGGAACAGCAGGTCGGGCATGAATATGGGCACCAGCTTTGCAAGGGCCTGGCGGAAGTCTGTCTTCATCTGCTCGATGTCGGGGTCCGGCTGCCAGGTCGGATCGAACGATTCCACCAGCGTTGCGCCGAGATGCTCCCCGAGCGTGGCCTTGATCTCGCGCGACGCCGCGGTAACGATCGGCTCCTCGGTCTTTGACCCTTCGGGAATGCGCATCGATTCTCGAATGACACCAAGGCGCGTGCCTTTCAGGACGCCACGCGCTCCGTTCTTCGAGAGATACGCGACAAAGTGTGCGGCGGGCACCGAAGAGCGCCGCACAGTCGTGAACACGTCGCGCTCATCATAGTAGTCGTTGACCGGGTCCCTCAGCGCATCGAGCACCTTGGCGCAGTCGACAATGCTGCGGCAGTGAATGCCGGTGCGATCGCAATAGACGTCGGCGCCGATGGCCCCGCCACCGAAACCGATCATACCCTTGTGGGGGAGGATCAGCGCGACCGCATTGTGATTGGATGGGCCGCGGCAGGATGCCCTGGTTTCCTCGCCGAGGCTTGCCATCACAAGATTGGTGCTGACCGACAAGGCCGAGCCCGAACTCGATCC